>NZ_CAWUDO010000007.1:0-171933 GCF_963920935.1 Nostoc sp. CCY 9925
TCCTCTAGAAATAGAGTTTCTAACACCTCTAAAAAAATGTCCAAAAGGTCAATACCCTAGCTTTCACTTGGTAGCTAAAATTTCTGCTAAATGCATACTTCACTGCTATGAACATTTCCCAGAAAAATCTACCACACAACCAGATCACTGCTAACTCGACATTAATTGAAGTGTCATCCTTCCAAGCACCTCTGGCTAGCATTGACTTTGGCAAGTTGTTTCAACAGTATAACAATCCCCAAGGTTGGATGATGGTAGGTGGAATACTGTTCGTTATACTGTTGTTGCAAATCAGTGGTACTGGTAAAGGAAAAATCACCACTGGTAAAGTCTCCGGTATCAGCGAGAAACTAGCAGCAACTAACCTAGCACTCAAGCAAATCAAGGAGTGTAAACACAATAAAGTTACCCTGTGGTCTGGAACTCCTCGCTATTGGGTAAAAGGTAAATGGCGGGGGTTGCTGGCTAACATACAAACTATGCTTGGTGCTGCACCTACAGTTTGGTTTCCCAATGCCGAAAGGGGAACACTGGTAATAGGTGCGCCTGGGTCTGGTAAAACCTACTCAACCATAGACCGGATGTTAGAAAGTGCGATGCAGCAGGGTTTCCCGATTTTACTCTACGACAAGAAGGGCGACCAGCTACGACTCCATGCACCCCTAGCTGCACGTTATGGCTATAAAGTACGAGTATTTGCCCCCGGTGAACCCTTTAGCGGTGTAATTAATCCTTTGGATTATATGCGTGATGCACGCGATGGGGTAATGGCGGGGGAAATTGGACAAGTGATTAACCGCAATGCTTCCAGTGGTGGTAAAAGTGACGAGTTCTTTGCTAAAGCCGGTGACTTGTTAGCTAAAGCACTTTTACAGTTAGTTAAGGGTTCACCTTACCCAGATATGGCGATGCTTTATGCTGTGCTGCGGTTGCCAAAACTGGTGCAACGTCTTGACCATGCGGTACAGTCCAAAAGGTTGGATGAATGGGTGGCGACTTCGTTTATTCAATTTTTGAGTGCCAAGGATGCAGAGAAGACTATTTCGGGGATTTTGACCACAGCAGCAGGTACTTTCTCATCTTTCATCCAAGCTGATTTGCTGAGGGCATTTATAGGGAAATCTGACATTCCCACTAAGCTTGAAGGTAGAGAGATGGTGGTGTTCAAGCTAGATGATGAACGCCGCAGTGTGGTTGGGCCTCTGCTGGCGGCTGCAATGCACTTGATGATTGTCGGTAATTTAAGCCGTCCCCGCAAAGATCCGTTAATTATTTCTTTGGATGAATTGCCATCAATTAAGCTGGACAGATTACCACAGTGGATTAATGAATATCGTTCCAACGGTGCCTGCTTTATTCTGGGTATCCAAAGTTTAGAGCAACTTTACGATATTTATGGGGATAAAATGGGAAGTGCGATCGCTTCTGCTTGTAGTACTCATGTTTTGTTCAATCCTGGTAATTACAAAACGGCTGAGGATTACTCCAAACGTTACGGTGAGAAGGAAGTGCTGATTAAAAATCGTACCACAGGGCGATCGCTTGGCGGACAAATGAGCCGTTCAATTAGCTGGAGTGAGAATTTGCAAAAGATGCCTGTAATCAGTGCTGACGAAATTTTGAAATTTCCTCAAGGCAAGTGCGTAATTACTAGTCCTGGTTACAGTTCAGAGGGACAAGCTTCTATTCCCTATCCTTTAATTATTCCAGTGTCCAAAGCCGATGAAAAACGAGCGTATGATAGTGAGGCTCTTTGGGATACACAAGTTAAACCTGCTTTAGAAAGTCAGGTGATAATTCCTGATATTAAAACGTTAACACAAGCATTACATGAACGGATTGAGTCAGCCGCGCGAATGTTGCCATTACCAGAAGAAGATGTAGCACCTGCACATGAGTCTAGTAGCAGTGAAACTGATGTTTTAGAAAATTTCCCAACACGAGTTTATCAAACACCCGGATTGCAAGGATAAGAGGCTGGTAGCTTTTAAGAAGCGAAATATTGTTGGATATATTGTTGCTCACAGCGTAGAATGTTCAGGGGGTGTATGTTTTCCTGTTGCTAGTAATTTGAGGATAATCTGCGCTTGGTTGAAGTGGTTAAAGCAAGTGCTATTTCTCAACATTATTTTGCCATACCTCTTTGATAAACTTTTTGAACTCTTCTAGAATCAGAGGTAAATCACTATCAATTTCTTGGGTTTGTTGCCCATTTGTAATTGGACGAAAGAGACGACGACCTCGACTATCAAAACCAATTTTATCCGCAACTGCCATAAAGATTGAGTAATCTTCTGGTACTGGTAAATCTCCACCTTTGCGCTGAAGAATCAAAAAGCTGGTGATAATTCCCAATCCACATTCTACCTGAAAGTTCTCTGTAGGTAACTGAATGGAAGCAATTAGCAAAGCCATGTCTTCTAATAGCCATCGGCGAAAGTGTGATTGGTTAGATGAAGAAAGGATTCCATTAGATACCAAGATACAGACTATTTCACCAGATTGCAATTGATTTAAACACTGTTCTACAAATAAACACTCTTGTTCTGCTTGGGTTTTCAACTTGGATGTAATAACGTAGCTTCCATTTCCGTGTTTTATCCATTTATAAGCCATCTCAAATCTGGCTAGTTCGGAATCGGAAGTGAGATTAATTTTGCAATAGGGAGGATTGGCAAGTGCTACAGTAGGCAAGGAAATCGGCAGAGGAGGATTACTGACACAATTTTGAAATAGTTGTTGCCACTCAGTAATTTTAATTTTTATCAAAATAAACTTCCTTGCAACATATTTTCTGCTTTAGTATTCTCATATTTGATACCATTAATTAGCAAACTATTATTTAACTTTGTTTGACGTGTTGATGGGGGAGTTTCATACTTTAAATTTGGTCGGATAAAAGAAATCCCCTTGCCAGTCAGGGTGTCTCCGATGACTAAATCTCCACCCAAACTAGGAATAGGCAATGCCAAGTAGGGAGCGTAAAGCATGAAGTTTAAACTTGCTATTTTTATTAGTAGTGAATCCCACTCCCAGCCTGTTAAACTGATGGCATAATTTGACATTTCCAATGCTAATCTTCCTGTACCAAGTGCTGGTTCATATATATGAAATGGTGCTATTGCAGCAGAACTGTCAACTGATGCAATAGCCATTGTCCTGGCTGTCCAAGTAGGAGTAGGATAGAATTTAGCTTTTGATTGTCCATAACGATTAGCAGCCAACAAATGACCGAAGTAATCGAAGGGACAAGAAATCAAAAGCTTCAGTTCCAGTTCTTGAATAAGACGATTGCTCGCACCGTTACATCCCTCTGGCTCATGAGGCAATTTAGCAATACTGGGATGCCCTAGAGCATAAAGTAACCAATCAGTGAAATAGGGAATAAATCTGGAAGAACTGCCACATCCACCTTTAGGAATAGATTGCAGACAGCTTGAGAGCATCTGTAAAACTTGAGGATGTCCTAAGTCTAAAAACTCAGTTTGTGGTATTTCTTTAGGTAGCTCTCCAGTTTCCATTGTCCATCGCCATTGCTCCCACCTACCTTGATATTCATCATCTAATTTCAGTAGTTTTGATAATAGCCATCCATGTTCAAAAGTTGATTCGAGTACCATTGGTGTTATCTTTAATAAACATTTGCCAATGGCAGAGGCATTAGCCTCTTAAATCTTGACTTCTGGAATAGCTTCTAAATTGACCATTGACGATAACTCAGGAATGACTATATTTGATTGTGATTTGTTATCTGGAGATTGAGTCAGTAGTTTAATTAACCATTTTTCAGTCTGCATCTGATCCTTTTTATTCCAGCGTACATTTAATCTTTGGGCTGGTTTAACAGGATTTAATGCTAAAATTACGAGTTGTATTTGGTTAGGATTAACTGAGTATTGTCTAGCCGTAGTCCACAACTTTACCCGGTCTTGCCAGCTTAAATGTGGATGGCGTATAGCCCATTCATAAAGCCTGGGAATACCTTGTTTAAATGCTATATTTGTTAATACTTGAATAAAGTGCTTGTCGTCATTAATTGCAAGAGGTGCAATAACTGGATTATCGACTAATAACTTCTTGCGATATTTAAAAATTTCCGGTGCAAGTTCCTGTATTTGATCAACCCACTGAGCAATTTGAGGATAGGCATTTAATAAAGGTTTTACAGTCAGTCCTAAAAATAGTTGTTTCATCACCAAAGAGAAGTTATCTGCAACTATAGAGTCAAAGGCAGAGCGATTTGGATGATATTTTTGACTGGGGAATAGGACTTGTTGCTGTGTTTTAGTAATTTGTTGAATATCGGCAAGATTAATTACTGGCATGGTGGAGAGAATATAACATCTCTCCCATGCAGCGGTAAGCTGCAAATTAATTACTTCGATTAATTATGCTTCAATACAGATATACAGCGTATTGCCGGTTGCAGGAAGTCCAGTTGCAGGAAGTAGAAAATTTAGTTACAAAGCTACGCACCAATTGGGTTTTAATGTTGATAGTTGAAGGCTGATGTAATTAGGCAAGATAGCCAGGGCAAGCGTATGTTTAATAGGAGTAAGTTTTTTGATTGAGATTATTAGAGTTCGTGCTACACCGGGGCAAATTGAGCAGATGCTACAAGAGTTAAAGTTTTATATTAAGGTAGCGGTAGATATTGAACATCGGATTCTGGCTGGGGGAGGTGAAATGCACTTTTACTGTGAACAGGCGTTGCTAGAAGATGGTAGTAAGCAGAGTGATATTTGGGCTGCTAGTTTCAGACCTGATACACAACAGATAATCTATGAGTCTATGGTTAATCTCCGTCCCCGACAGAATCGTTCAATGGAAATCATGGACGTTAAAATTAGAGAACAGGTTGCCGCAATTATTATGGAGTTTCTGGGATGAATAGTGGCTTAACTTATGAGCAAGAAACCTTTGTGCAAGATAGTATCCCTGTTAGATTGGGAAAATTGGCAACTAATTTAGCACGGATAAATCAACTTTTCAGTGACTCTACGCATGAGGATGTGGTCAAAAGCCTGATTAGAGAGACTATGTATTTTCTTGAGTGGATAGCCCCAGATATAGATATTGACAATGCTTTTGAGTTAGCAAACTTAGGAAGGTTTCTCACACGCTGGCTGTTTAAGTGGGAACAAGCCTGGAATGACACAGAAGCTAAAAACCAGATTATTCAAGAACTTGGTATTTGGTCAGATAGTGTTTTGCAAATGTCAAAATTACCTGCTGTACAACAATCCTAACTGATAATGACTCAATCCCAACCTCCATTACCACAACCCAAACTAGAATCTGCTGGTATTACCTCTGACCAGTATTTTGAGTTTACTCCAGAAAAACTAGAACTGAGTAACGGATATTTGGGTTACGGTGGACAAGACCAACTTGGGTTTCATTTGTCTGTTCTCACCAATATGGGATTGTTGACAGCAGTTCGACATACAAATTTGTCGCTGTGGCTAGAAGCACTCAAAGGTGTGGTGAGGGAAAAACTACCGACTGTCAACGCCCAACCAGAACTAGCAGAAGCAATGCTCAATCGATTTAATCGGGCGATCGCAGACTTGGAGGCAGTGATTGAGTATCTGGAACAATAAAATCAGGAATTTGAGCGATGTCTACGACGATGCTGTTGTCAAACATCAAGTGTAGCGATAGGCTACGTCCCGGTGGAGGCGATCGCATCTAACAACAGTAATCCCATTTGCTTCAATAAAGCAGTGTTACCATCAGGGCAACCATGTTGAATTATACACTTGGCACAGCCAGTATCGCAATTGCAATCTAGTGCGATCGCTCTCGCAGCACCAGCAAGTTTTGGCAAATGCTTAAACACAGCTTCAGCCGCACCATTACCACCATCACTGGTATCATAGAAATAGCCTGTGTAATTATTATTTTCCCCTAACTCCTTCACTACTGTAAAATTCACCTGTTTTGGGTCAACTCTAGCCACCAGCTGTAACGCTCTCATAATTTGATGCCCAAAGCTGTGGATAGCAATCAAGGTACTGGAATATTCCCACAACTGTTGATAGCCTGGTGGAATCGGTTCTCCACTGCGGGTTAAATTGGTTCTAGTTTCCAAGGCATTGTGCTGGAGGTATTCCCGCGCACTTGAGTTAATCACTACTTTGACCATTGGTGCTGAAAATTGAGTACGGAAAGGCTGCTCAAACTTTTCTTCTGACAGGGTTTTCACAATTACAGCTTTGCGTGTGAGTTTGCTACAAAGCCGACAACGACGTTCTTTAGGTAGCGGCTCTTTGTAGTTAAGACACCGCTTGTTCAAACAAGTCTGCTCATAGATTTGGGTCATTAAACTGTAACCACTGGTAATGTGTTTAACTTCACCAAAACTAAGTTCCAGGGTTAAGTATTCCTGACAGTCATTAACTTCACTGACTTGAGAAAACAGCAATGGTAACTTCACCGGATCTGTCAGCACTGTTAGGCTACTGGTTTCTGATTCTGTAACTGCAACTGTAAACAGTGAGCTATCTGCTGTCTGTTTTAAAATTGCTTGCTTGCTGTTCAAGTCAAGGGAGATGCACTGATAAGTCAGCATTTGTCCATTGGCATCTTGTCGTTTGTAGATGGCTTGGGGATGGACTTCTCGGTGAGCAATATCTTCTGAGATTTCCTCTAGTTCTTCCCCAGATTCTGCATCTACTAGCTTGATGGTAGTTTGGGATAAGCCACCCCGAAAGTTAACATCTTTATGGGGATAACCCTTTGCCCACAGTCCATTACGACCTTTATTTAGATGCCCTTGGGCTAACAGGAGTTTTGCTACCTCGTAAGCTGCTGTGCCAAAGTAGTGCTTGATTTTATTAGTAGGAATACCAGTTTCTGCGGCTGCACACATTAAATGTTTAGCAGCAAAGATGGGATATTCGTCATTAAAGAATACTTCCTCAGCTTCTGGCGATACCAGCATTTCTGGATGTTCTGCTACATAGCAGTCAATGGGATTGAGAGCATTGGGAAGCAGCACTGTCAATCCAGGCTGAGAACGTCCGGCGCGACCACTGCGTTGCTGGTATGCCATTTTGGAACCAGGCCAGCCACGCAAAATGCAACATTCTAATTCTGGTAGGTCAATTCCGGCTTCTAATGCTTCTGTGGCAATAATCCACTTGATCGTGCCAGACTGGAGTTGGTCAACTACTTCTGCCCGACGCTCAGAAGTAATGCCACTGTAGAATGCGGCTACTTGGTTTGATTTGAGTAATTCTGTTAGTTCCCGCACGCTGCGACGGGAGTTACAAAAGGCGATACCTGATTTACCTTGATTGAGCAAAAATTGAATTATCCGAGCGGTGTCACCAGTCAGATTGTAACTGGGCTGAGTGACAATTATTTGTCTAGATGGTGAAGCGGCTCCACTTTTGCGAATCCAAATCAGGGGTTTGGGGTTGAGTTTAGTTGGTTTCAAACCGGAGATTTTCAGAGCCAGTTGTTTAGGATTACCACAAGTGGCACTCAGGAAGATAAATTGCAGTTTCTTGGAGTCACCGCCGTAATGATCTACTGCTAGTTTAATCCGACGAATCAGCCAGGACATATTTGCGCCATAGCTACCTGAGAGGGTATGAGCTTCGTCAAGCAGTACATAGCGTAATCGCTGATAAAAGTTTGCCCAATGCGCGGATTTCCAGGCTTGCTTGAGTTGAAAGTGGATTAATTCTGGTGTGACACCTAATATATGCGGTTCACTCTTGAGGATTTGTTCTCGTTTTTCTGATTTGACATCTCCAGTGATCATTGCCAGTATAGGTCTGGATTGTGTTGGTATGGTAGAGAGTAGTTCAGAGATTTTGTGGAACTGGTCTAGCGCCAATGCTCGTAGTCCATAAAATGCTAATGCTCGATGTTCTTCATTGATACAACCTTCTAGAATGGCGGGATATGTGCTGAGAGTTTTGCCACTGGCTGTGGGAGAGGTGAGGATTAAACTTTTACCTTGTCTAATTGCTTGTAAGGCTTGAAGTTGGTGAGAGTAAAGTTGGGTAATTCCTAATGATTGAAGTGCTTTAATTAATTTAGTTGGCAGGTCATTAGGGATATTTTTCAGATTAGGTTCTTTGGCGGGAATAGTTTGCTGCCATAGTAAATCTTCACCAATAAATTCAGTAATATCTGTTGGTTCATTAGGATGGTTATTTGAATTGGAATTTTCTGTAATGGGTGTACGAGGTGGTGTCCAAAAGCTTTGTAGCAGGGCATTGTAGTTGGGCGTGGTCATAGTCGTAGTCTTCGCTCACTGCCCTAAAAAATCCCCCATTGGGGGAGTGATACCGAGGTAGGGTAAGTCTTTATTGTCATTTTTACAACTCTGGGTTGTTTTAACCTGGGCATAAGAATATTCAGTACACAGTGTAATATACAAAACTTATCTCACGGTTGATGGTTAACAAATAAATTAGTCTGAACTCCGATTGACATTTTGTCTTACCAAGCGTAAGATTATCTTACCAAACGTAATATAGTGTGCTGCACTATGACCCCAGAAAATGTAAAGGTCAAGCTGATAGAAGTGTTTCAAGAAATGCAGACTGATTGCGGGTATCAAGGGCAACCAATTACGGGAACAACCTGTCCTTTCAATGATTTAGGGTGGTTTGACAGTTATCTATGTCTTGCTGCTATTACTATGCTGTCTACTGAACTGAATGTAGACATTCCAAACGATGTAAACATTTTTCTTTCAGAGGATGGCACGCAGCGACTCACTATCAACGAATCAGTTGATGTAGTTTGTGAAATCGTCAGTAAAGGGAATCAAAAGAGATGACTGAACTAAAAGACAAAAAAGCAATTATCGCTTCTCGCATTCGGGAAGCGCGTAAAATGGCTGGTCTCTCTCAGGCACAAGTAGCTAAAATTCTTGGACTGCATCGACCCTCTGTTTCGGAAATAGAGGCCGGGAACAGAAATGCTTCTGCTGAAGAGATAGCAAAACTTGCAGAAATTTTTGATGTAAGTGTGTCATGGCTATTTGCTGAGGGTGTGGATAAAGTCGATATTCATGACAATAAACTTCAGCTTGCTGCTCGGGAACTCCAAAAGCTGAAACCAGAAGATTTAGACCGACTGTTAATATTACTTGCTTCAATGCGAACAGGGAGAGACAACCTGTGATTAGTAATATTAGTTACTTTGATACCAAGTGTAGGAAAAAATCTGTGGCTAATCAGAAGCAAGAATTGGCTAAACAGGCCATGCGTAAATCAATCGAAATTCGGACAAAAGCTGGTTTAGACCTCAAAAGTCCAATTTGTATCTATAACTTATGCGACAAACTTAACGTTAAAGTTCGATTTGTTGACATCAGTATGGAAGGTATGTATCTAAAAGAAAATGAACCACAAATATTACTTTCCGCGTTACGTCCTTTTACTAGGCGTAACTTTACCTGCGGTCATGAACTCGGACATCACGTTTTTGGACACAGTTCAACCATTGATGAACTGATAAAGGATTCGGAAAAATCTAAACCTTTTTATCCTGACGAGTTTCTGGTTGACTCCTTTGCAGGTTTCTTACTCATGCCGACTTTGGGCGTAAGAAAAGCATTTACTTCTCGTGGCTGGGATATTTCTTCAGCAACACCAGTTCAGATTTTCACAATTGCCTGTAGTTTTGGTGTTGGGTACGAGACTCTGATCAATCACATGACTTATGCGCTAGAAATTATTAATCGCACCAAAGCTGAGTTACTTCTCAAATTTACACCCAAATCTATCCGCCAAGAAGTTATTGGTTTTTCATCAACAGAGCCGTTAATTATTGCTGATAAAGATTGGTCAATGACTACACTTGATGCTGAGGTTGGAAGTTATCTTCTTCTACCAAGCACAGCAGAAGCAACGAATGAAACTATTAATTTCCAAGAAAATCACCCACAAGGTCGTCTCTTTCGAGCTAACCGTCCTGGGATTGTGCGTGTCTACTGTCCTGATGCTGATTGGGCAGTTCTTGTGCGGATTTCTCGTTATCAGTTTGTTGGATTAAGTCAATATCGCCACCTTGAGGAGCTGGAAGATGAGTAATAGTAGGCCTCTCCTTATTGATGAAACAAACCTTTCTTATGCTTGGTGTCGTGCATTCCTGCACATTATCGATCATCCTGGCAATGAAATTTCACCACTAATAATAAGCTTAACAGGCTTTAATAAAGGTATTCCCAACGAAGATCAATCTATTCGAGATGCACTAGATAACTGCCTTAAAAATAACAGCGAACAAAGTATCCACACAGTTGCAAATACAATTTTCCCGGGTTCTTTATGGAGGCATTCTAAATATGACCGGAAAAAATTCTTTGAAACTTACATTGATACTTTACCAAGAATTAAGGCTCTTGCTAAGTCTAAAAATAGACGTGGACTTTATTTTGAAAGGTTAATTGCTTTTGGTTCAGAATCACATCATTTCAACCAACTAGAACACATTATTTCTGAGTACACATCGCGCTCAAATGTTAGAAAAAGTATGCTTCAAGCTTCAATTTTTGATCCTGCACAAGATCATGTTTGTGATCCATACCTTCCTTTTCCTTGTTTGCAACACGTCAGTTTTGTACCTAACAATGAAGACAAAACTCTTGTTATCAATGCTTTCTATGCCACTCAACAGCTTATTAATAAAGCCTACGGTAACTACTTGGGGCTATGCAGATTGGGACATTTTATGGCTCATGAAATGGGATTGATACTTGACCGGATGAACTGCTTTGTAGGTGTAGAAAAATTACAGAAAATTGGTACAAAAACAATTGGTAAGAAATCGCCAATTCTCACTCCAGTTATAGATGCTGCTAGAAATACAACTAGCAAGTGGCAAACATAAAAATAGATAAAATATATCTTTTGTTTGCGTAGATAAGCTTAACAAAAGCTTTTTACGGACAAGAGTCATTCACTAATTTAGGGAAACAGAGATGTTTCTTAAGAGAAATAAAATGGTAACAAAACGTCAGAAACAGTCCAGCGAAAATACTGGACAGGACAAACAATTAAGTCTTGATATTGGCAACAGTGGCGAAAAAGCAATCTCATCACCAGTCATTATTTCACATATTTCACCCATAAAGCCTACAGTTGTATTCAATACTTATTGGCAGTTCGCTGCGGAACGACAAAAGATTTTTTTCAAAAAACTAGAAAATGCACCAATGCCTTGGACTGATGATCCAATTCTTTCTACATACAAGTTTACAAACGCTTATCGTGCAAGTGATCGTACAAGCCAGTATTTAATACGCAATGTTATCTATCGGGATGATCTACCATCTTCAATCAATGAAGTATTCTTTAGAATTATCCTCTTCAAGATTTTTAACAAAATTGAAACTTGGGAGCTTCTAGAAAATAATATTGGTCACATTACTTATGCTGACTATTCATTTGAACGCTACGATAAAATTCTCACAGAAACCATGCAGTCAGGTCAGACCATCTATTCTGCGGCCTATATCATGCCATCGGGTGGTAAAACATTTGGATATACTACAAAACATCGCAATAATCTTAAGTTGATTGAGAAGATGATGGCGGATAATCTGCCACAGAAACTCGCAGAGTCACGAAATATGCACCAGGGTTTCGATTTACTACATAGTTATCCAACTATTGGCGATTTTTTAGCATATCAGTTTATAACTGATGTTAACTATAGCGAGATTACTAACTATAGCGAGATGGCATTTGTCGTTCCTGGTCCTGGTGCGCTTGATGGTATCCGCAAATGTTTTCTTGATTTAGGAGGCTTAAACGAACCAGAAATTATTAAATTTATGGCAGAGCGACAAGAATTAGAATTTGAGAGGTTAGGACTCAATTATCAGTCACTTTGGGGACGTAAACTGCAATTAATTGACTGCCAAAATCTATTTTGTGAGGTAGATAAATATTCTCGGATGAAACACCCTGAAATATCAGGAATATCAGGAAGAACTCGTATAAAGCAAAAGTATTCAGTTAACGTACAACCAATTAGTTATTGGTATCCACCAAAATGGAAAATTAACCAAACTATAGAAGAATATACAAAAATTCAAGCTTCTGGACGATCTAAATCTAATTAGAATCTCAGGGTAAGGAGTGAATGATGGATTTTTATGCATATCAACAACAAGCACTGAAAACAGATCAAGTTCCTGCTAAAAATGGAGATGGAATAGTAGTTCCTCTGCTGGGTTTAGTAGGCGAGGCTGGCTCACTCCTGACTGAATATAAAAAACATCTTCGAGATAAAGATGCCCATAAACTTTTCAAAGATTGTGTTGCGGAAGAGTTAGGAGATTTACTTTGGTATGTTGCTAACGTAGCAAGTAAGTTTGATCTGGATTTAACAGAAATTGCACAAAGTAATTTGAATAAATGTCGTGACCGTTGGGGAAGAAGAGATTTAGCACAAACAGATGGTGAAAATACAGCATACCTATTTGATAATGACTTTCCAGAATACGAGCGTTTTCCACGAAAAATTGAAATAAATATTACTGAAGAAACCGAAGATAACTCAGTAAAAGTGAGAGCATTTATCAATGGTAAACAAATTGGAAATTACCTCACTGATAACTCATATTCCAGTGATGGCTACCGCTTTCATGATGTTTTTCATTTGTCGTATGTTGCCGTTTTAGGTTGGTCGCCAGTTATTCGGAGTAGCCTAAAACTTAAGCGAAAAAGCAATCCCCGCACCGACGAAGTTGAAGATGGCGGTCGGGCAGTAGCTATTGAAGAAGGCATATCAGCACTCGCGTTTAGCTATGCCAAAGATCACGGGTTTTTGGAAGGAATTTCAGAGATAGATGAACAACTATTGAAGATCATTAAAAATATGACTCTCGATTTAGAAGTTTCTATGTGTTCACTTGGTGATTGGGAGAAGGCAATTTGTATGGGCTATGAAGTCTGGCGACAAATAGAGAAAAATCGAGGGGGTATAGTCGTTATTGATATGGATGCAAGTTTTATAGGTTATCAAGCAAAATAAATCTAGAAACAGAGTGATAGGAAAAATATCATGTAAGAGGCTGAGGCTTTGGATTTAGAGATTAAAATAGAGTTAGTAAAGGTAGAGTTTACTTGATTAGGAGGTTCTATGATGACTTTACAAGAAATTATTAATTCTATTGAAAGTTTGCGTACAGAAGAACTGGACTATTTGTTTGAGTTTCTCCGTAAAAAAAAGGAGGAATCTAGAGGGGATAATTTTTGGGAGGGATTACAAAAATTTAGAAGCGTAATCCAAAGCGAGGGGATTATCTTTACTGATGATGATTTCGCTGATTTACGAGAGCGCAGTGTGGTCAGAGAAATTGAACTATGAGCTTGAAATACTTACTTGATACCAATATTCTCAAGAGAGCCAGCACGTCCTATTCCTAAAATGAGAAACGTAACTTATGAAAATTATGTTAGATACTAATATCATTATTAGTGAATTTGGATTTTAGATTTAAATCAAATATACAATCCAAAATCCAAAACTCTCAGTCAACTTTATGTTGATTAAGTTAACTTAAATAACCTGCTAACACTAAGAATTATTAGCAGTAAATCCTTACTTGACGCTCGATGACTCGCTACCGCTCCGCTATCAGCACCTCTCTTAATAGACATCTCCAAATCCAGCACCATAGTCACTGCTTTAGCTAAAGCATTGATGCTTGTATTTGCCACCTCCTGACGCAAATAGTAAATGCGATTAGGATTGCTGATACTGCACAGTTGAGCTAATTCACTATCTTTTTTAATCCCAGAAATGATCGCAGATTTAACCCACAGCCAAGTTCTAAACTGCGTTAGGAGAGTAGCAACAATCACCATTAATGGTTCCGAGCGTGACAGTAAATCATCCAGCAGGTGCAAAACTTGATTGCTTTCTCCTTGGCGAATAGCAGATGCCAGTTGTAGGCTATTCTGAGTCTGACATGGCACTAACTCTTTTACTTCTGCAAGCTCCAGTTGTCTGCCATTATTACCATAGATATACAGTTTGCGTAACTCTGTGGCTGCACGAGTCATATCGTTACCAATTGCTTCTGCTAGATATTCCACTGCATCCTTTGACAGCACCAGCTTGATTTTTTTAGCCTGAGTACTGATCGCCTTCTCAATCAAATCAGTACGCCAAGGTGGTATCAATGGAAACTCAAATAACTTGGCATACTTGACAAGATGTTTGTAAATCTTCAGGCGCTTATCTACATTGGTGGCGACAAACAGCAAAATTGTGAATTCAGGCACTTGAATAAGCTGCTGCAAAGTTGACAACTCAGTATCACCCCACTGCTTGAGGTGGCAATTTTCCACAATCACCAGTTTTTTACCACCAGTCAGGGAACGAGTGCGAGCTACGCTGATAGCTCGGTCAAGCTGATCGGCTGGAAATCGGTGATAGCAAAGTGTGAGCCATTGGGAATCAATCTCTGCTTTGTATTGGTTTAGCTGTTCCTGAATAGCGTGTTGGTCGTCACCTGTCAGCAAGACAATCATGCTTTTACCCTCCCATTACTGCTCTTGTTGGCAGTTTTAATTAACACAGTCATTGGTTGTTGACTTTGGGTAGCTCGTTGCAGCATTTTAGCGATCGCCTCTTTACTACTCTCAAACTTCTTGAGGTAAGCTGGTGTAACCTCTAAAATTGCCTTGTCACCTTGCAATTTAACGAGATGAGCATGAGCCAACAGCTTTTGATTGCTGGGTTTAGCTGTATCCATCACCTGCTGCCAAATTTGAGCCAGGTTAGTAGTTTGGGCTGCAACTGCTGGTAACAATTTGTCATCTACAGGTTTAGCTGTCACCTTATTTGTGGTGTATACTCCAACTGTTGGTAGCAACTTGCCGTCATTTACAGGTTTAGTAGTTAGCGTCTTGGTTGCACTGACAGGAAATAAACTGGGCATCAGGTTCAGTAAGCAAACTTCTAGCCACACAGCAGCATTTACTGTGTACCGCAGATAGTTTTCTGCTTTTTGTAACTCTGTTAGAGACAAGTTAAGCGTCTCGAAATTCCAGTGATTTGCTAAAACCTTGAGTTGAGCATAGCTAACACAACCAGTCAGCAAGGATTGCTCTTTGGGTGCAGACTTGATAATCAGTAAATCTCGGTATGTTTGCAGTAAGTTGGAGAGAATCAATTTGGGCGTTTTACCAGAGTCTACTAGAACTCTTGCTACTTGCAGCAAGTTAAAGGTGTTGTTAGTGGATATTGCCTGTAAAATGGACATTAATTCTGTTTCTGTCACACCACCAGCGATTTCCATCACATGATTGGCAGTGATATCTTCATCTAAAAGACTCACCTGACCCAGTAATTGCAGTGCATCCCGCAATCCACCATCGCCCAGGCGTGCGATCGCTGTTAGTGCCTCATCATCAATAGAGATAGATTCTGCATCTGCTACAATACCGAGGTGCTGCACAATTGCCTGAACAGACAAAGTGCGGAAATTAAACACCTGACAACGGCTGACAATGGTAGGTAACACCTTGTGCAGTTCTGTTGTGCAGAGAATGAAAACAACATGAGATGGCGGTTCTTCAATACACTTAAGTAAAGCATTGAAGGCGTTACCAGTTAGACAATGGCACTCATCGAGAATAAAAATTCGGTAACGTCCTGCAACAGGTGCTAAGGTACTGCGCTCAATTAAAGCACGGGCATCATCTACACCATTATTAGAAGCAGCATCAATTTCACTAACATCTAGGCTATTACTGGTTTCAATTGAACGGCAGGATTGACAAATACCACAAGGTTGGTCAGTTGGTTTTTTACTGTTGAGGCAGTTGAGGGATTTAGCAAATATCCGAGCAGTTGAAGTTTTACCTGTGCCTCTAGAACCTGTAAATAAATAAGCTGGTGCAATTTGCAGGTATTTGACAGCATTAGTCAGAGCAGTTTTGATGTAGGGCTGTCCAACTAATTCGGCTATTGTCTGGGGTCGATATTTTTGATGTAGGGCGACTGTAGACATAGGATTCATTAACCTTAATTTGTCGCCCTTACCCCTGTTAAGGGGGTGTAATTTTGACTCCAAAGTAGGCTGATTTGCTCAATTCCAGTAAGATTTACCAATACCAGAAGTTGAGTACACCTAATTATTTAAAAGTTGAAACAGGTGGAGAAGTTTATGGAATTTACAAGCGAGCTATAGCCATTTTAGAATTCATATCCTTGGCTCATAAAACGCTAAACTTCTCTTTTTTATCTGCCTCCTTAAGCAGTAGCGAATTCTGTTAAACCTCGTTTACTGGGATGATGAAAACCCAAAACAATATCGGCTTGGGGTATTCCGGCTGATAGTAAATCATCAACAACGCATAAATTAGTTGCATCTTCTTCCACCCAAACTTTGCCGTTTTTAATGCAGAGATAGATGATAATATACTGTATCTGCTTTTTGTCATCCCAGCCAAATCGAAACCAAAGATATTGATCTCTTGTTTCATCAAAAGCCAAGCGATCGCTTACTTCAACTTCCGCATCTTTTATAACTTGAGCATTAGTAGTTTCGTAATAATCACTTAATATTTTCTTGATAGCATTGCGGTATTGCTCTAGCTTATCCATTGCCGAATTTCCTCCTTTTGTGTATTTACAACTATTAATAACAGGTTATTTTCATTGATGACTGCTTGTACAGATTTACGTTGAAAAAAGTTCTCGTAGACAACATCATCAACAGCTAAATAAAGCTTATATTCTGGCTCTGTAAGTTGAATGAGTTTCCGATAGACTATGTATTGTCCCAGCGCATTATGAAAATCATACATCAGAGATTTGCCCACAAAGCTCTTGATTTCTACAACAATCTTCTGTCCTTGGCGTTCTGCGGCGATTGGTTTTTCTGCTGCTAGGTCGGCGTAGAGTTCAGCATCCTCATATTTGATAAAGTAAGGATCATCTGTGATAGTCCAACCGTCTTTTATCAATGCGTTCTTGACTTCATTATGGTATATGTCTTTTGCTGGCATGGTGGAACTATTGAGTAATACTCTGATTGTAAAGTGTTTACCATATTGGGTAACAATTAGATTCTAAAACATACTTTTCTATCTTTCCTTCTTGCACCCTGCTTTGCTTCCTTTTTTCTTGATAAAACTGGATAAATGTGGCATTTTGGCGGCAAATAGTTGGATATCTACCGCCAAAATGCACAGTTTCTATTTGTCAAAATCGAGGATTTTCGTTCATATTGTCAGTTTTGTCCAGAATTCCTCAAATCCCTGTCTAAAATAAACAGCACTCGTATCCAAAACACCCTACAAAACTTCAAGTTTTCGATTAACATTTATTAAGCATTTAGAGTGTACAGTGGCAATAAGAATTGACGCATTTCCATTTGCAGTTCTGGATTTGGTCTATCTCCATAAGGAACCAACATGGCAGGATGATCTGATTGTTGCAAGTGCATTTTGATAGCGGAACTAGGAATTGCCTTGGCTGCTTCTACTAAATACTTGAGGTTAAACTGGATATTCAATGACATTTCTGATGGTAGATGAGCAGCAATAACCTGATCACCTTTGCCAAACTCCCGTTCAATTGATAATCGTAACTGCTGCAAACTTCCATCAAATTGTAAATAAATACCTTTCTCTTTTTTATCTGTTAACACAGCTAACCGTTCGAGTGCTTTGACTAAGAATGCTTTTTCTAGGATTACTTCTCGGTCAAAGCTAAATCTTGCCAATAGCTGTTCGCAGTCAGGGTAAGTTCCTTCCAAACATTGACATCTGAGGATAATATCTTGCCAAGCAAAACCCAAGCGATTACTTTGGGCATCATACAACAGATTAATGAATTCGACAGAATCATCCAAGTTACGCGCTAGTTCCTTGAGGACTCGACCGGGAATAGTAAATTGGATTATCTCTTCAGATTCTACTTGTTTGCGGGGTTTTCTACCAATTCCTTGAGTTGAAAGTTCAGTGGTTGCGACTCGATGCCCATCAGTACCAATAAACTTTAACTTCTCCTGTGCAAGTTGGATATGAACTCCGGTCAAGATATATTTATTTTCATCAGTGCTGACAGCATAAATTACACCTTTCAAACCATCTTTGAAAACTTTTGTTGGCAGAGGGATGGAAGTAGCATCAATTGTAGAACTAGGTGGAAATTCTTCAGCACTAATGCCTCTAATTTCATATTTTCCATCAGCATCAGATAAACCCAGAGAGCAGATTTTTGTTTGCTTCTCCTCATCAATAAGCTGTATAATCTGAGTCTGACTACTGAGGGTAATATTACCATTAGGGCAATGCTTAACTATCTCAAATAGCATTTCTACTGGCACAGTAATTTCACCCTTGAGCAAAACTTGAGCTTCAAAACTTGCCTGAATTGTTAATGCTAAATCAGTAACAGTTAAATGTATCTGTTGTGTTTCGATATCTGCAATGATTAGAGCATTAGCAAGAATAGGATGGGTAGGTTTAGCTGGGGTAGCACAACTAACTAAAGAGAGTGCATCGTGAAATTTAGTTTGTGAGCAGATTACCTCCATTCCTGATTTTATAAGTGGTTGAGAGTTTAACTCTGATTTGGCAGAACGTTTATTATTACGCTTATTTGAGATAGGCTCAGTTGAAGTATCAGCATCAGGAGATGTAGGTTTTTTCTTTTTACCTGTAGATATTTCTGGGATATTTGCTAATACTTCATTTTCGCCTTTAGGATTAGCTACACTTGTTTGTTTTGTCTGATTTGCAGGCTTTAACCTTTGTTTCGATGCTGTTTGAGTCATGATAATTTATTTCTGGTTGCGTCATTGTTAGAAAGGTGACTGCGATAGCAGAAAATAAAGGCTGTGAAGCTTTGAATCAGATGCTTTTACTCTGTGAGACATACAGAGTTTTACTGATATATCCCATTTAACCGCTCTCAGGTAAGCCTTTATTCTGATCGTAGCTTTGCGAATATCTGGCTCCGCTCCTGAATTATTTCTACAAATGCCTCCAAAAGTTTTTTCCAATGCTTTTTAAACTGGTAAATTTGCTGTTATTAGCAGATTCTTCCGTAGTGTTATCACCCAGCACAGGATCAGTTTCTAACAAAGAGTTCAGCAGTGATAGTTGATGTTCAACATCTGTCACATCGCGGTATATTCGAGACGGGTCTATTTTCATTCCTAAAGGTGTAGGAACAATTTTTAAATATTGGTTTAATGTCTCTAGATAATTTCTATTGGCAAATTGTCTTTGTGCTACATAAGGGCGCAATATCTCCAGTAATTGGATAGCTCTTTTGATTTCTAGAGAATCAGAAGTACTATCAATTTGAGGTTGGCTTTCTCGGTAGCCTTTCATTTTCTTCTCAGCCACGAGATTGTGGAATTTAGAAACTGCTTGTTGATAATTACCAAAAGAGTGTACTTTTTGCTGAGATTTGTAGCCTACCCTACCCCACTCAACAGTTAGATTACCTTGCTCAACTTTTGCACTCCAGAATTTGTTACTGTTCTGAGCCGCATTTACAAATATTAAGTAAACTTCCATATTTTTGACCTGATTCAGAGTAGACTATTCCCATGTCAAATGAACATCTCAACAACAGATATTCATTTGACAAAAGCTTCAAATCATTACTAATTTGGGAATACCTAATTAGTGCGAAACCTCGAAGTACGAAGACCTTTCTTAGACACCTGCACAGGACTGGAAGCTGGTCGCGCAATCTTTGACCAAGACTGCATCCGCTCAACAGCAGCAGCATCTTGAACAGCTAAAGGGGTGATGTTTTGTTGGCAATTTTCTAAATCAGCCAGTGTGACCTGCTGAGGTCTTGCCTCATCGAAAGCCAGTAGTGCTGCTTCTGATGCCAGGGTTTCCAACTCAGCACCACTAAACTTGTCGGTGCTAGCAGCGATCGCCTCTAAATATTCCTGCGGAACTTCTATACCAAACCGTTCTAAGTGAATCTTGAGAATCTGGCAACGTTCCAACTCAGTAGGCAGGTCAACGAAGAAATTCTCATCAAACCGCCCTTTCCTCTTGAACTCAATAGGCAGCGCTGTTGGGTCATTACAGGTTGCCACCACAAACACCCCTGCCGTACACTCAGACATGAAAGTGAGGATATTTCCTAAAATCCTTTGTGAGACTCCAGAGGTATCACCATTAGCTGAAAGTGCTTTCTCAACCTCATCAATCCACAAGATACAGGGTGCGATCGCTTCAGCAGTCTTGAGTGCGCGGCGGACATTGCCCTCAGATTCTCCAACCAGGCTACCAAGCATTGAGGCAATGTCTAATTGCAGCAGTGGAAGATTGAGTATGGTTGCAATGTTCTTTGCTACTATCGATTTACCCGTCCCTGGTGGCCCTGCCAGTAACACACCTTTAGGTTGGGGTAGATTTAGCGATCGCGCTTCTTGGGAAAATAACCGACTCCGGCGTTGCAACCAATCCCGCAATAAATCCAAACCACCAAAGGGTATGGTCGCCAATTTACCCAATTCAATACCCATCTGAGACAGTAGGCGGGTTTTGTATTCGACAACCAAAGGGATGACCGTAGTATCAATTATTATACCTTTAGAAGTTAATCGCTCCTTAACAGTGAGCCGGAGAAAGTCGCTAATTTCCTCCAAGGTTAGCCCTAATGCTGCTCTTGCCAAGGTTTCTTTATCTTCAGTTGTGAGAGATATAGTAAAAGTTACCTCTTGCTCACTGGCAGATTCTTGCAAGTACAGCAAATATGATTCTAAGTGGTCTTGAATTTGCTCAATGCTGGGCAAAGGAACTTCACAGCAAGGAATTAGCCTCAGCAGGGATTCGTGCAGTTGAATGTTTTGACCTAAAAACACAATTCGCTTTTCAGTCGGTTTGAGGCGATGGTACAAGTTTTTTACTCTGGTGAGGACTTCCCAACTCAATTGCAGAGAGTTTTTACCTACAAAAGGGTGAACATCTCCCAGGATAAAAACCCCATTACCGCCGAAATTGTTGATGTACTCGAACACATATATTAAAGGGTCTATATTAGGAGGCTTTTTATAGGTCTCGACTGATTTGAACACCAGCCCACCGTCGTCAGCAATCAGACATTGCTCCAAGCCAGAAACTCCCAAATTCCAGAAGTACACAGGACTGTTAAGTTTGTCCATTACTTCAGTAGTTAACCACTGAATGATAGTGGCTTCTTCGGGGGACAGAACATCTATTGCCACGATGGGTATTTGAGAGTCAATGGTGGTAATCAGGTTTGATAGTTTCATTGTTGCGAATTTGATCGGGTACGGGAGAAAGTTTTTCGTGAGTGGTAACAAGATGCACGGCTACTTCGTAAACTTCGGCATCGCCGTTAAACACTTCAGCAACTCCAGAAGAATTTGGATGAGCAATGGCAGAAATTAGGGCATTGACTAAAGCGCACAGTCCCTCTGCATTTCCTTTGATAATTACTGGTTCCCGCGCTCCTTTTGAGGGATAAATATGCAGCATCGGATAATCTTCAGGTAGTTCGCTCATAGAAAAATTGTGCGGGGGGATTTTCTTCGTCCCCCCATCGAATATTTATTGGTGCAGTCGTTGTTGATGAGTAATGATGCTACGAAGCTGTTGTTGAGATTCTGGTTTGTAAGTGCGATCGCCCTGCACCACACCCAAAGCTTCCTCAAAGGGTTGTGTTGCTTCTAGGCACGACAATCCCTCAAATCCCTCGGCTTCTATTTTCACTTCGCCTGTAACAGTGTCAAAATGTATCAATATTGCCCGTTCCATAAATTATCTCCGAACTTGTTGAGTTTGCTGGTGTGCTGAAAATGCAAGGCGCAGGGTATGTACCTGACCATTGGTTTGTTCTGTGATGGTGCATTCTCCCAGATGTTCTTGTAACTGGGCTGCTTTAGCGCGAACCATCTCCTTGCCGTAGGCTTGTATTAGGGTGTGAGAAAAGAAGTTTTCTCCTAATCGGGGTACAGTTTCATAGGCATCATGGATCAGTTGATACACCCCTGCCTCCTGATCCCACTTAAACCCGATATCTGCACGGACACTTAAACTACGACCAGGGACAACAATCTCAGCACTTTGTCCTTGGGAGTCGTCGTAATAACCTCTCAAGGATTGTGGTTTTTCATAAACTTGGACGGTAAACTGCAAATCTTGTAGAGCTTGTACTAAACATTCACGGTTAGTTAGTTTTGTAGTGACAGTTGAAAAGTGCGACATTTCCTACCTCTAAATACTGTGGACTAGTAAATTAATGCGAACAGTGGTGATAGACAAGGAAGCAAAAAGTTCCTTCCCTTCTCAGTTCCTTAGCAAGCTTGGGAAGTGTGGGCGTATTGTCTTCCTCTACAACGCCACTTGCTTACTGCTGTGGAAACCCGTCCACCGCAGTGGCTCCCCCACACCTCGTTTTTGATCAACGACGATACAGACACGTTCTCGATTGTTTTTTCTAACGAAGTTTGAGAGACATCGCTGTAGCTCTGGTTAATCCCATGCCTTCATCACTTGCTAATCGTTGAAGATGGCGTTGTTCATCCAGAAGCTTGGAGCAAATTTCATCCATTTTTTCCTGCAACTGAGAACGCCCTTGTGAATCCAGCTTTTTAGCATCCACAGAAGCGTTTTCGAGAACATTTTCTAGATGAGCCATCATTTGTCCAAGGCTGCTACCTGCTTCAAAACTGGCGTTAGCCAAAAGCATTTGGACTTTTTTGAAATGGCGTTCCATCTTCTTCTTGAAGTTGACTGGCTTGCGTCCTGGTTCCCAATTGCTCAAATCTTCGAGCAACTGGGCTGCTAGTTGTTCTCCTCCAGCGATCGCTGATTCCCTCAGTGTTTGTTCTAAATTTCTGTCATACTGTTCGATAAACCGACTTATTTGCCCTAAGCATTCAGCTTGTTTCTCTGACAGTTGTTCACTGATGGCGGGAATAATGACAGGACGACCAATTACTACTTGTAAATAGTCCTCTAATTCCTCTAGACAGGGAAAAGCTTTGGCTAAGTTCTGTTTAACTTCTTGTTGTTGTTCTACAGATAACTGCCAAGCATTGAGTGAGAGAAATTTGTCAATACGTTCTTGATAGTCTGTGTACCCCTTTTCATACTCTTCTTTCAGTTGAGTGCGTAGAACAGGTGCAATATTATCTCGAATTCCGATTAGTTGATTCCAGACCAAGGGCGCTAAGTCTATAGGACAAATCCAATCACCATTGTCATAATTCATCCATTCTTGGACTGAAGCAATTTCTTGCCTTAATTGGTTTGCTGCTTCGTCTAAAGCTTTGAAAACTTTGATGCCCTTTAAACCAACTTCTGAGGTTGTAACCTTCACTAAGTCAGATTCTTGTTCATCTTGAGAATATTTGAGAACATCTGTCCATTTTGGAGCATTACTCTTGGTTGTCTTCTTTAATTGAATCTTGAAACGGATGCGAGTTTTATTCAGCTTAGAGAGATTATATCTTTCAACAACAGCGTCTTTTAGAAAGGTTTCATTTGAATTGGTAATCACTGCTTATACCACATTTACTAGGAATGATAATGTTTTCCCATTCAGTAAAATAAAGCGAAAGCTTTAACTTATAGCCACTAAAGCTGACTTAAATATTATTTAAAAAACTCATTTGCTTAACAAGCCTATATAAAATCGATTTAATTTTTTAAAAGATATTGAGATATAAAGCAGTTTATCCAGATTTATATCTAAAAATATTATTATACAAAATAAACAAAATTATTAGAATTGTTAATCGCTTATTAAAATAGTCATAAGTTTAATCAGACATTATCTATTTTTGGAGTTTGGACAAAAAGGGATGTTCGCGGAAAATTTCCGCGAACAAAAACTTAGGCATCATAAATTACCCCAGTTATTTTTCAAATTGAGTGAAACAGAGTTAAACGCATAAATATCTGATACCGTTGGCGAAATATTTCTGGATCTTCAGTACTTAGTATGCTAAATTAATCTGTTAAAAAGCTGAAAATATTGCTGCACCACAAAAGCAGGCATTGTTTTTAACATTTTAGGTCATTCTTGGGACTTAAGCGTTCTAAACTTGATTTTAAAGTCTAGTTTTGATATTTAACTAATAATTTGGCATAACAAGTACTGAAGAACCATATTTCTTAACGCTGGAAATGTTGTATACTCTCGTGGTAACCCCGCAACGAAAGTTTCCAAAAACCACCTCTTTAATGAATGCGTCAACGGTATAGTCATCTCGGTTCAATGCCGAAATGTTTCTTTTTGCCATTCTTTAAAATTCTTACAGATCATTGACACGCAAGCATTTTAAAAAATTGATATCGGCGATCGCATATCACTAAAATACTGTTTAGTTTGCCCCTCATTTAGCTGCACTATATCTATCCCTAATTATGTAGTCTTTAAATATTTTTAGAGAAACGCTTAAAAAGCTCTGCATATTCTTCAAGTTGAATTTCATCAATATTTGAACCTGTACGCTGATAAAATTTCCCATCGTATGGTATGGGAGCTTCAGCTTTTAAGCAAAAGATAACTACACATTTATCATAATAATTAATTATTTTAATTTCTCTACCTATGGTATCTTTAGCTGTTTGAGGAATAGGTTCTAATTTAATTTGTTGAATTATCCAGCGATAAAAACTATCAAGATTTCCCTGTAATCTGTTTGCTTCATGTTCTATTCCTGTTATCTTGAAATTTTTATAATCCACGGGATTAATATTATATAATTTTTTTATCCTTTGTGCTGTCTGATCATTATCTGCTACTCCAACACAAACATAACCAATTGCATTAGGAGAATGATTTGCCATTGCAGTTAAAGTTTGAATTATTTTACTAAAATTTCCTTGATCAAATTCTCCTCTTTGATTTAGTTGTGTAAAACCTTGTTTAAAGTCATATAAAGTTTGTTCTGTTTTCGATTGAGTGAGTAAAGTTTCAAATTCTGTTAACCATGAATCTTTAGCCGGATCGTTATTATCCCTTTTTTTAAAAAACTTTCTAATGATTCCTTTAACCTTGTCTATATTACGCCTTTTATTTTGATAGCTCCATGTCGGGCCGCTAGTAGTAGTTATATCATTATTAATATTTTTTAAAGATTTTACTAATCCATCATAATTAGCTATTTCCATTTGTTCCTGAAATACTAAATCGTAAAAACTTAAAAATATTATTTGAAAAGGGCGCGGCATATAATTGAGATTATTTAAACTTATTAAATCGCAAAAATTCTTATTAGATTCTTTTAATATTTCACGAAGATGGTTATAAATAATCATAAACTGTTTTTTAATAAATTCGGGTTGCTTTAATACTAATAAAGTTTCTATTCTTTCCTGATTTTCACCATTTTTAAAACCATAATATTCATCTAAGACAGAAGCACTACTTTTGGAAATATCGGGGTGTAGTGTAATATATGCGATAATGTTAGCAACAATTTGTTCATCTTCTGATTGCCTCAGCATTTGTTTTGTTAAAATTTTATTTTTTACCCAAAAGATATCGTCAATTTTAATACCATAGTCAAGTTGTTTATTGGTAATACTAATTTTTTTCATCTCATTAAGAAGAATAATGTCTGAAGCTGATACGTCTGATCTTATTTCGCTTGAAATTACTCTAACTAAATTAGCAAATTTAGAAGTCGCCCCTGCTGAACGCAATTCCTGTTTTGATAAATGTTTACCGTTAGAGTTTATTCTTCTAAATATCTCGTCAACTTTATCATTATCATCGAAGGAATAAACAGAGAGTGGAAGAATATAACTGCCTATTATTTCACAATATTTTCTTTCAAGAACAGGTTCTTTTTGCACTAATATTTCTTGATCTAATCTAGATTTTGATTCCACCATTGTTTGCAAATCGAAATATTTACCTTCAATATCAAATTCTCCTTCAATAAAAGCAGTAATAGCATTTAATCTTTGCATTCCATCTATAATTTCAAATACAGACTTTTTTTCTTTTTCTGTTTCCGCTAATAAGATAATAGGAACTGGAAAACCTTGCAAAATTGAGTCTATAAATGCTCGTTTTTCTTCTATAGTCCAAACCAATTTTCTTTGATATCTTCTATTAGCATAAAATAGATTATTTACATAAAAATTATAAATCCGTTGTATACTTTCGCTTCTTATTGAAAGTTCTCTTTGAACAGGAGATGATTGAATGTTTGCTGTACTCATAATTACTATCCCTTCCTTGCTAATAAGTATTATTGCGAAAAATTTTAAAAAATTAAAATGCCCGTATTATTCCTTTATGAACGATGCCCAGCAGCAATAGCGTAACCGCCCACCATAGGCGATCGCAACCATGAGAGGAAGGATCGCCCTTAAAGACGCAACAGAAACTAAATTTCGGCAGCTATCTTGTCTAATCGGTCATTGGTGTCCTTCGCCAGTTGAAGGCAGCCCATCATTGCTAGAGCCATCATTAATCCGAAGGCACTCCAGTCTTCGAGATTGGTAGAGGTGCAATTATAAGCACCGGAAAAGTTCTTGGGTTTGCTTATCCAGTCTGTATTACCCTAAGCCACATTGTCGCCAACGTGACTCGGCTTCAGAACCGTGCGTGATACTTTCGCATCACACGTGCTATACACAATTATCACCGGATAACTAATATCCGTTGTCTAGCCCGTGAGCTAGAAACATAGTACAAACGATTAAACTCTCTAATCTTGGCCAGTACTGCCTTACTGTCATCTCCTCGTTCTGGATAAAGTCGCTTACTCAAATCTTTACCATCAATACCCGCTTCTAAGAAAGTGCTACCTTGGCTATTGTGAACAGTTAATGCAAAGCAGTTTCTGATGTTAGCAAACTGCTCTGAATGTTTGTAGTACTGCTTCCACAGAAAGGGATTACGCTTGGCACTTTTGAGTAAACGTTTGGTTTCTTGGTCAAATTGTTTTTGCTCATCTTCATGCAGAACATAGATTTGACGCACAATCCCTTCATCTGTCTCTACCTTTAACCTCCAAGTATCATAGTTGTTGTAACGATCGCCAAAGACATCTAAAACAGTAAATTCTGTAGATGTAGAAAGAACCGTAGTTTTACCATCAGGAGCCATCACAGGATCTCTGGTGATTAATCTCTCTCCAGGAATAAAGCGATTGATATTTTCACCATATAAATGTGTGCGAATCTGCTGATTGTAAAAGTCAACTTGAGTATTAGTCCATGACAAAATTCGGAAACAATCTGGGTTTTGAGCAAATTCTTTAGACATCTTTTTGCAGGCATAGCGCAGCAAAGTTTGACGTTTAACCATCAGCGCCCCATTACTTTTATCAGGCAGATATTTGGCATAAGGCTCAAAAGGATACTTGCTCTTGGTAACTGCATAGCGAGAAGCGGTGACAAACTCTAACAAAGGACTACCAGTTCCCTGACGCACAACTTGAGTCAATACTGCTTTATCTGGTACTTGAAAACTAGAGGATTTTCCTTCATTAACTGGATTTAACTGTGCTGGATCGCCCATGAGAATAATTTTGATTTTTGTCCAGGTGGATGATTGGTTAGCAACATCCTCAATCCAGCGCCAGAGTTGTTTGCCAATCATGGAACATTCATCAATAAAGACAACATCAAATAGATTGATGTAAGAAGGCCCTGTTTGGTCAAGTACTTTCTCTTTACCTCTAGTTACCATACCCAGTCCTAACAACTGGTGAATGGTGAAGAATTCTACCCCAGTTACGCCATTTTCTGCCGCCATACGTTGCAGCACACCTACAGCTTTATTAGTGGGTGCAGTCAGTACAACTCGCTTACCCGCAGCGACAAGAACTTTAACTAGTTGGAATACAATAGTTGACTTGCCGGTTCCCGCATAGCCAACCAGCAGAAATAAAGCAGCCATCACAGTTGGCTGTATAAATGTCCACATTGCATCTAAAGCTTTTTGCTGCTGTTGGGTGAGTTGAAATGGAAAAGAACTTGTTGCAGCAAAAGTAGGAAGTGTTTGGATCATCATCGCTTCGCTAATTCCATTAATTGATCCACTCAATGCAGCGATAGCTGTTGGTTTTACTTCTCCGAAAAACAATACTCCTTCTGGTTTGAGGAATATATGTTTCTATATCCATTCGGCATCATCAGAAATCAATATATTAAAAGTTTTGGTATTGCTGAATCATGGGATAATTCCGGACAATTTGGAACAAATATTCAATGGTTTCAACCGCCAATTAATGCCGCATTTATGCAACGCCAAAGTTTTTTAAGATTCAGATGATTTAGTTAAATCTGAAATTGCACATATATATTTTTCCATGAAGGTAAACATCTTCAATCTTAAAATTATTGCTACTCGGAAATCCTACTTGAATTCTTGTGATTACAAATTTTCGCGCATGTCACCATACATTAGACCTAATTACGCATTGCTACGTATTTAAATATACTAAATATTTTATTACACTGAAAATAGTTTTTAGTGTAGGCGTGGCCTGCCGTAGACATCGCTCGTTTTTTATCCGGCCTTACAAAATCCCATCCCGTTGCTCCCATCTCTATGTTATTTATCAAACAAAAATACCTGCCTTACAGGATTGCATTTTTCAGTGTGGGAGTAACCTTGCTAGTAAAGCTGGGACTAGAGCATCTAACCGGAATTACAAATTCTTTCAGCTTGTGGCTGATTGCGATCGCTACAAGTACTTGGTACGGTAGCATCATTTCAGGATTGACATCAGTGTTTTTGGCTGCTTTAGCTAGTCATTACTTTTTTACAAATCCATCTTCTACTCTCGATAGTCTGGAATTTGTATTATTTGTTATCGAGGGTCTATTAATCAGTGCGCTAACTGCTAACTTCCAGTCAAGTAAACAGCAGTCAGATACTGATAAAACAGAAGCCCAAATTAATCTAAAAGATTTATTACAGAGTCAGCGTTCACTTCGACAAGGTGAAGAACTATACCGAACATTAACCCAAAATCTACCCAATGGAGTAGTTTTTCTCTTTGATCGAGATATGCGCTTTATGGGTGCTGAGGGTACAGAACTGCAAATTTTTGGTTTACCAAAAGAAGAGTTCCAAGGTAAAACGCTGCACGAAACTGTTCTCCCTGAGACTTACGAACTGATAGAACCAGCTTACCGTAGTACCTTACAGGGTACTCCAATGTGTATTGAAATTCCTTATAACAATCAAGTTTATCTAGTACAAACTTTTCCAGTTAAAGATGAAAATAGCAAAATTCTGACTGGCTTGGCAATCTTCCAAAACGTTACGAACCGTAAACAAGCAGAAGCAAAAATTATCAAGTTAAACCAAGCTTTAAATCGACGAGTTAAAGAACTACAAACTTTGTTAGAGGTGATTCCAACTGGCATTGGCATTGCAGAAGATCCAGAATGCCGAACTATTCGAGCTAATCCGGCTCTTGCCAAACAGCTGGGCATACCTGTTGACGCAAATGCCTCTCTGAGCGCTCCTAATGATGAACGTCCAACTAACTTTAAAGTTTACCAGGATGGCAGAGAACTAGCTCCAGAAGAACTAGCTATGCAATATGCTACCACTCATGGTGTGGAAATACTGGATTCTGAGATTGAGGTGGTTCGTAATGATGGTGTGAGAATTAATCTCTCGCAGTATGCTGCCCCTTTATTTGATGAAGATGGAAAAGTGCGGGGGTGTGTAAGTGTATTTCTAGATATTACCCAGCGCAACCAGGCAGAAAGAAAATTGCAAGCTGCTAGAGATCAGTTGCAGACTGTATTGGAGGCTGTACCTGGAATTGTATCTTGGGTCAGTTCCGATTTGTGCTATCTAGGTGTCAACAAGCACTTAGCTGATAGTTTTAATTTGTCTCCCGAAGCTTTTGTTGGTCAGGATATTGGTTTTTTAGCTAATGGTAATGGGTTTCGTGAGTTCGTACAAAATTTCTTTGCTGGAGATCAATCTGAAGCATTATATGAGTTGAAATCCATAAGCGCAGATCGTAGCTATTTAATTGTGGCTCAAAAATATGACCAAAACAGAGCTGCATTTTTAATCGGCATTGATATCACCGAACAAAAGCGTGTAGAGGAAGAACTGAGACAAAAGACTGAGGAACTGGCAGAAATAAATCGAGTAAAGGATGAATTCGTTGCTGTCTTGTCTCATGAGTTACGTACTCCCATGCATAATCTCCACGGCTGGGCGCAACTATTGCTAACTGAATCTGAGATGGATGAAGCACTGAAAATTGAGGGACTGGAAACGATTGAGCGGAATGCCCGTCTCCAAGTTCGCTTAATTGACGATTTGTTGGATCTGGCTAGGATGCAGAAGGGCGAGATGAATTTGGAAATCGAACCTGTTGACCTAGCAAGTGTAATTCGGTCAGCAGCAGATACTATTCGATTGTCAGCCCAAACAAAGGGCATTCAAATTCAGTTACATCTTGATACTGGTGTGTCCAAGGTTTTAGGTGATGCCATTCGTTTACAACAAGTGGTTTGGAATTTGCTTTCAAATGCAATCAAGTTTAGTTCCAAGAATGAAAGTGTAGAGGTGAGGTTGGAACAAGTTGAGTCTCAGGCTCAGATTACTGTTATTGATCGAGGGAGGGGCATAGAAGCAGAATTTCTACCATTCGTCTTTGAACGGTTTAGTCAGCGTGACGCTTCAACTACTCGTTCTGCTGGTGGATTAGGGTTAGGACTTGCGATCGCTCTGACAATTGTAGAACTCCACAATGGCAAGATCACAGCAGCCAGTGCGGGATTCGGCAAGGGTTCGACATTCACGGTGAGGCTACCTATCGTAACAATGACAAAGCAGTTGAGTAATGATGAACTAGTAGTAGGAGAATTGCTGTATGGGAATAAGGAAATTGCCCAATTGCAGAACTTGTGCATTCTGGTTGTAGATGACGATGCAGATGCTCGGATGTTAATGCAGACTGTTCTCCAAAGCGCCGGGGCAGATGTATTAGTGGCAGCATCAGTAAAAGAAGCGTTGGCACTTTTAGAACAGCAATCGCCCGCTCTACTGATTAGTGATATCAGTATGCCAGATGAGGATGGCTTTACCTTGATTCGTCAGATTCGCTCCCGTACTATAAAGCAAGGGGGACAAATTCCAGCGATCGCTCTCACTGCATTTGCTGAAGCCAAAAATGAGCAACGTATTTTAAAAGCAGGGTTTCAACTTTTTATTGCCAAGCCAATTGAGCCAATGGAACTTGTGGACAAGATCATTGAGGTATTAAAAACTTGATCAAATGTCAATTCCTTTCTATTTTAACCAGTGCATCACCTCTAGCGTTGCTGTCCTAGTCTGAGTAGGCGGTCATTTAAAGCGATTCTTCCTAATTCAGAAATAACCTCAACTGGAACACCAACAGATGTAGCTGCTTCTGGGATTGTTACTCTGCTATTTCGCAACAGAGATAAAATTTGCTGCACTTTAGGAACAACTGGATCGCTTTTGTTGGTGTAACCCCGATTAATAGCAATTCTCAGCCCGGTTTCAATATCATCTACTCTCGCTCTGCGATTTTTATCTATTAAGAGTGTCTGTTGTCCAGCGATTGCGCTACTTTCAGAAGCTGTTCGGCGTCTACGTGCAGTGCCGAAGCCTATCGGAGACGCTGCGCGTAGCTTGCTTCCCCGTAGGGGTACGGCAACGTCTTCTGGTGCGTCCGCTATGCGTAGCTTGCTTCCCTGTAAGGGTACGACGAACGCATTTGCAATCTGAATACCTACATACCCAGTGTTTCTACGCACTGGAACGATATCGAAGTTGTAGAGTCGTTTTTGTCCCGTTTTGTCTACAGTTTGGACAAGTAAGTTAGTAATGGCAGTGGTGGTAGCCCCTGGAAACTTTAGCGGTTGGATTGGCCTCAGAAAAATCGTTGTAGCGCGTCCGCTTTTTAAATCTGTATCTGTGGTGTAGACCAGTCGTGAAGGGTCTGCTACCAAAATATAGGCGATCGCCTCGTCGGTTTGAGTGAAGCTAATAGGTGTAGCACGTCCTGGAGTAATTTGAACCTGAATTCTGTTGTTTGCAGCTGTATCCCTTTCAATCAAGCGATATGCAGAAATTTGTGCTTGTGCCTGTACAACAGGTATTGTCACCCCAAACAGTATTGTGGTGCTAGCAATAACAAGAGTGGCAAATTGTTTCATACCAATTTTTAATTTTGGACTAGAAGTTTTGACTTATAGGCTGTTCCAGTAATCTCAAATATTAAGTTGTAGAACGTTCAGTTTGTATCTATTCAATAGCCAGGATGCTGTATATGAATTGATTCCAATTTGTTTGAATTTTAAGCATTGGTGAATCAGGGAATGATTTCGTCCAATTTGGAAAGAATTTTCAATGGTTTCAACCGCCAATTCATCCCGCATTTATGCAACGCCGAATTTTAAATTGCTGACTACCCGCACTAAATTGGTATCATCGTTCAACTTTCAAAAAACTATTGACGACAACCGAGACTTCTGTACCTTCAGGTAAAAACTGGATATTTGGACGTTCTAGTAATTCTTGCACTGCTTGGTCAGAGCGTCTAGACAGACGTTCACTGACTGGACTAAAAAAGCCTTCTAGCGCCGCCGCCCAAATCTGAGGATTAGAGTTACTAGTAATAGTACTTTGGTTAAAAGTGCCACTAGAAACAACAGTGCTAGATTGAGTGCGGGGCTGATTCACTATGCTTCCCACCTTACCCAAACTACTGAGTAATCCAACTAATAAATCTTGTTGGGCAATATCTGTCCCCACATCATTCAGCTTTTTAGCAATTAACGGTTGCTGTCCTCGACCGCGAATTAAAAAAGTCTCAGCCGCAATGGTTTCCTGTTTAACTGTGCCTTGGGAGTCAGGGTAAATCAGCGCGATCGCACTAGCAGATACCAAGTTATTCTTTTTACCTACTGCCACTGTTTTCGTTACTAAAACAGTACCAGCCGGGAGTGCCACCGTGCCATCTGTAGCTGTGAGAGGTTTGGTTAACTCGATAGCAAAGCGATCGCTGGGATTATTGCCTCCCTGATCCCAAATCATCGGCATGATAATTCTACCTGTGGCAGATGTACCCAGTGCTACCTCTTTAGTTTCATTGACATTGAGATTGGTTGTAGCTACAGGGGTGCGATTGAGGATACCTACCATTCCTGGAGTCAAGTTATCAGTTTTACTGTCAGTGCTTTTGGAGCCAATTAAAACTGTTTGAATACCAGGGTCTTCGGGAGTGGAAATGGATGCCCTAGCTGTTGGTTTCAAGCCTGTTGGAATTTGAGTGTTAAGAGCAACTTCTGACTGAGTTTCAGCTGCTTTAGAGTTACCGATTTGCGACTGTCCCAGGCTAGCTAGTTGGCTCCACTGCTGGAAAGGATCGACATTCCTTTCAGGCTGTCGTATTGGTGTTGAAGCTTGATAACTAACAGGATTTGGAGAAATATACCGCACTACTGGGGGCGCAGGTTGAGAAATTCTTACAGGAGTTATTGGTGTTATGCGTGATGTAGGAGTTGTGCGCGGTGAAAAAGTCTGAGGAGATGGCGTTGGTTTGGGTTTATTTTGTAGGGTTGGACTTGGGGATTTAGCAGCAACAGGTTCCACTTTAAGTTGTTGCCGTTGGTCTTGAAACGCTAATCTGCTTTTGAGTTCGGCAGATTCATCTAAAACTGGTTCGCCTTTTGGAGATGTAGTAGGAGTTTGGACTACTTGTTTGACAGGAGGTTTCGGTTGGAGAAATCCAAACCAGATCAGTGCTACAGAGCCAATAACCATTCCCACTAAGGCAACTACTGAACCTAGTCGAACACTAGGTTTTTCTGCTAACGGTCGCTCTACTGCTCCTTCTGCATCTTGTTTCAAGCGATATTCTTCGGAAATGAGGTGATTTGCGGTAGGGTTATAACCTGCCAACAACTGCTCCTCTTCAGGGCTGATATCATCATCAGCAACCAAAGTGGCTTGGGTAGAGCGATGATTGCCGTTAGTACTGTTGAATTCCGGCGAAGAATCAGCAGAGTTTTTGTTTAGGTAGTCAAATTCATGATTTTGATTTGAATTGGTCATAATTCTACCTTTTTCCTTTAGCGTCGTTGCTGAGAATTGAACTCAACCATCTTGGTAATTTGCAGTCCAGACGATCGCACTTCATAAATTTTCTGTTCTACCATAGGGGCATCTTTACCTAAAGGAGATCGGGGAATCTCCACTGCTTGGACGGTAAAGGTGCGGTTAAAAGGAATACGCTCATCTCTACCAGTAGTTCGGTCAATTAAGATACGGGTAGCAATCATGTCTATTTCCCATTCCCCAGGTCGTACTGCTCTTGGTTCTGACAGATAGGAAATAATAGTGGTACTACGCAGCTGACCTGAAAAGAAGTTAGTGGGAACTAATTCGGCAATCTTCGGTAGAGAAGCTTTGGCAAATTCCGGTTCTAGTAGCAGGGAAGCAAACCAAGTATTTGTGGGAATCCGCCCATTTCTACCAACTTGAATGCCTTGGTCTGGTTGATTAGTGCCAGTGAGTTTGTCATTCCAGTTAAATGTTAGAGTTGTCCAGTCACTAACTACTTTTTGAATTACAGCTGGATAACGCCAGTTGCGGTCTTGCTCGGAAATGTAGATTGTCTCACCATTTACCAACTGGGCAAAGGTCGTCTTGCGATCGGCGATTTTATTGACCCTGAAAGCGGTGAATAGAGTCAACAAAAATATCAGACCGTTAAATGCAGTTAGGCAGATAAAGCAAACAGCTAGAAGGTTTTTGGCTTCTGGAAGCAATGGAGCTTGAAGTCGTTTAATTTGCAGAGTCATACCAAATTGGCATAAGTAGTATTGTTTGAAAATCCACCGAACAGCCTTGTGTTAAAGGTTTTTAATCCATCTTGGAAAGTTATGATGCCTGTCTTGAAAATAGGGACTAGGGATTGGGGACTGGGGACTGGGAACTAGGAACGAGGGTAGGTTAATTTTCATGCCATCGTTGTGTGATTCATCACATGACCGTTTAGCTTGAAAATAGGGAATAGGGGAATAAGGATTTTCATCCATTGATTGTGGGATTTTCCCGTGATTGACTGTCTTGAAAAGTGACGCTCCTCCGTCGCTTTAAGGTACCCCTGCGGGGAAGCAAGCTAGCATCTCGTAGAGAAGTTAGTTATGCCGCAGGCTTTACGCTGCGCTAACGGAGAGGCGGAAGTCGGCGCACCCTGCGGGATCTTGCTACAGACTTTCCGCAAAATCCAAAATCTAAAATCCAAAATTGGTATTACCCCCTACGGAGTAGAGCAATACTGGTAGCAGTTCCAATGGCACTGCTAAAAATATCGATTAAACCTTTGACATTGGCAGAAATGCCGTTATAGATTGCCATTCCCCCACCTCCAGCTATCAATACCGCCAAAACTGGTGCAAAGATGCTCAGGAAACATAAAAATGCTACATCAGATGCTAATTCAGCACCAGACTTCACCAGCACGACGGCTGCTAAACCTACTAAAATGTTGTAACCAAGTTGAACGCCAAACAAGGAAATAAACCCTGTCAGCCACGCCCAAATAGGACGACCTTGTAATGGCAGCAAAGATAAACCAACTGCGATCGGTGCAAATAATGCCGTTAGCAACAGAGCAGCTTCCAAAATATTTACAAAGCCCCATTGCAGGGCATACAGGATAAAACGAATGATGGGGATGGCAGTATCTCGAAACACACTACCTGGATCATTGGTAAACTGAACAGCAGTACCAATTTGACCAGGTAAAGTTCTATTCCAGAGAAAACTACCAAAATCTCGTAGTGGTTGGAGTGGAGATTTAGCTTGCTCTTCAGCTTTGGTAACAATTGCCTGTGCCTGGGCTTGCTTTGAGTTCCAGCACTCAACTAACTCTGTACCGACTTTTCCTTGACATTCGCTATAGAGGTTTTCTAGCTGTTGTCTAGCGATACTGCTAATTGCCACATTGGTAATAGCATCTCGAAATGTTAGTTCACCAACTTGAAGCTGAAGAACGCTTTGCACTTGGTTGTAAGCGAAGCCTCGGATAACAGTAATTGTCTTGGCCAGCATATTGCCGTTGGCCCCCAAGAAAATCATAATCACGAAGGGCCAAACAAAGATTGATGCCAGTTCTGACCATGATTGCTTTTCAATGATTTCCTTACCAGTGGTTAGTGCCACAAATAAGATGCTGGCGGCTCCCAAGGTGATGCCCAATTTAATCAAGCCAATCCATAATGCCGAACCGAGCGGATCTAAAGTAACTAGCCAGACGGTATTCCACGACTCAACTGTAGCGCGAGAAAGTTCTAAAGAACTGGAGATAATTTCTAGGGCATCGGATTCTCCGCCTGTTACTGGAAATGATTGAGCAATAATGTGGATCATGAGTGTCGAAAGCGTTAGCGATCGCAGCTAAAATTGACAGGATTTATGGATAAGAAATGAGTTTGCGGAGCGTCCCATAAAGCCTGCGGCATAGCTTTGCTTGGGGCACAGCCTCTCGTAGAGAAGGGAAGACACGAAGAAATGGAAGGTTTTGCGTAAGTGATAATTGATTTACAATGTCTAATTAATTACTTAGAGCTAGTAGATCACGCAATACGGTTCGGTTAAGGTTAAAATTCTTTGTGAAAGTCAAATTTTTTAACGAACCACAGAGGCGCAGAGAAGCCAGTGCGTTGCGGGGGTTCCAAGAGTTGTAGCAACTGGCGCGACACCGAGAGAAGAAAGAAATGCTTAACCCAAGCGTATTGGTACATCACGGCATAAATAAACCAACCATAGCCCTACTCTTAAAACTTTTTTGACTTTTGACTTCCGCCTTACGGTACTAGCTCTAAGATTCCAATTCCTAGCTACTGCTTGTCAGAACCAAGGGTAATGCCACCAGGCATGATCAATAACCCCGCCTGTTGAGTGGCAGCATTACCGGCGGCAACACTCTTACGGCGATCGGCAGTATTGATGGCTGAAAGTTCCTTGGCTGTTTGAGCGGTTAAGGTGTTACTCAATGCCCTGTCAATGCGTGCTTGCTGGGCTTCAATAAGCATCCGCTCGTTGACGCGACTGCTAAGGGCAGTCTGTTGGGATAGGTTTTGCAAAATCTGTTGGGTGACATCTAAACTTTGGGATTCCTCACCCAAGCTGACGCTTTCTTGAGTATCTTGTTGAGTAGCTTGCTTAATTTGAGCCATCTGACTTTGGGCTGTTTGGCTCAAAGTAGCCTGATTAGCGATCTCTGTGGCAACTGTTCTAGTAGCATATTTACCAAGGTCTTCACGGATACCATAAGAGCTTTGACCATTGGTTTTGTTCTCCAAAGTTTCAGACAGCACGGCACCAGGATCGTTGTTGGCTGAACCGTTCATGATTCCTGCCAAAACTTTGTTTAAATCTGGAATTTGAATTGCACCCAAGGCAGAATTGAGCAAATTGCCAAGAGGATTAAATAGGTCATTTTGAGCGAAATTTTTGACATCTCCCACAAAATCACTGATTTGAGATGCTGTGTCTGAGGTGAAAATACTACTACCAGTAGTTTTATTACTAACAGCAGCAGCTACCGGATCTCGACCGTTGTCTTGAGTGCGAGCAAGGGCTGGACTGGCGATAGAACCAAGTTCAAAAATTAAAATCAGTGCTATCAATCTGATAAAGGTAAGTTTAGATTTCATGATTCACCTTCCTTAATGCAGTTTTTAGATATATCAACTTGCAATCAGGCTACTTTCAGCCTGTTGGCCATCGTTATTCTCTTGGCGATCGCCTTCTTGTTGCAGAGATGCTCCGCTTTGGTGGGGCCTGTCCGCAGGACTTACGGTTGGGCGTAGCCAATCGCGCAATGCTGTGGTTTGATGTATCTCTTGACCAATATGCTTAAAGCCTCTGTTTTCCTTCAAAGCCGGAATGTAAGCATCTGTAAACGCTCTCAGTCCTAACAGATTGCCTTTAGCGGTATCTGGATACTGAGCCATCACCCGTTCTCGTGCTTCCCGTTCATCTTGGTTATTGGCAACACTGGCCAACATCATTTCGCCAGGGTAAAAGCGGGTACGCCAGAATCTACCACCTGTTTCTACTAGCCAACAAGAATAAAGGTCGCTGGTACGGGGCAAAAATGCTTCAGTCGCATTTTGACTGATAATATTGAAGGGATAGCCCAGATACTGTTGGAAAGAAGCAATACCGCTACTGGTAATACGTCCGGTAATCCGATAGGTCATGTTCTGCATAATTTGAGCGCCTGTCGAACACTCGCAAATGGTATCCGGGTCTTGGGACATCAGCAGAACAGCAATGCCTTCTTTCCTTCCCGTGGCACAGGTTTCGCCTATAATCTGGGCAAAGCCATCTTTACGTAACAATACGGATAGCTCATCGCCAATAAACAAACTCTGAGGATGGGATAAGGCATTACGGATACAGGCACTATGGGCGTTAATTGCCATCAAGTAAGCATCCTGTTCGTTACTCAATCCACTGAGGGCAAAGAATTTAATCGCCGGTAACGGGGAAAAAGTGCTGGGACGAGCGATCGCTTTCCCCAACCTAGATGCCAGTAAAGCGCTAACCTGATTCTGGATTTGGTTGAGTGCCTGTCGGTCAATCTCTTCAAAGGATCTGAGATTAAGGCGCTCTCTAGTGCAGAACTTAACGAAATCTGGTAGCGTGGGTATCTGCTGCCATTCTGGTGAAAGCCAGCCCATCTCAAAGGCTTGGTTATAGCGAGTAATAATTTCTGCGTCTTTTAAAAATACGTCCAAAGCTTTGACTAGCAAGGCATCAACCCGTTGAGCTAAATGGGGGTTTGTGACTTTACCCATTGCGATCGCTGTTAATGCTTTGCGAATAAAGTCCTTCCAAGATTCCATGCGCCGTTCCCGTTCTGACTTGTCGAACCGCCGCAAATCTGGCGGTTCCAGTAGGTTACTGCTGCCACTGGAAATATCGTAATATGCTCCTTGTTCGCCCAAAAGCTCAATCGCCGTCTTGAAAGTGCTGTTACCACTAGCAGAGATATCCATACCAACAACGGGAATATTGTTCGCTAATGCCTCTAGAGCAAAGCGCCATCCCAAAACGCTCTTTCCTGAGCCGGAAGTACCTGTAATTAGCGCGCGTCCAATCTGTTGGTGAAATAAGTCAACATAAATAGGCTTGCCACCACGACTGGTAAGGAATTCCACACCTTGTTTATCGATGTCCTTGGGGACAGTTAGGGGCATGATTCCAGCTACAGTATGGGTATCTAAAGTTATTCTGCGTTCGCTGAGATTGCCTCCGTGCAGCAACCATTTGCAGGTAATTGGCAGGGTTTGCAGCCAAATTTCCCAAGCAATATTACGCTCTCGAATGACTTTGGCAGTCTCAAAACTGTTAGCTAACAAGTTGCAGGCGTGGGTTAACTCTTGGGCACTGTGACGATAAACTAGAAATACAGGCGCACAGTGCAATGCTTTCGTGCCTTCATAAAGTCGTCGTTGGGCTTCAAAGGATTCCTCCTGTTTGATTTCCGCTCCAACGTCCCGTCCCTGTCCTTTGGTTATGGCTAAAGTGCGGGCTGTTTTGGATTGTTTTGCTTGACGCGCTAGGTTGTCTTGGATGAAGAAGTCATTGCTGCGGCTAATTTCAATCCAAGCTTCTGTATCGTGGACGTAGCTGGAAGCAAGGATTTTCCAGACCCACTTTAGCTGCTCTTGGGCATTAGACCAACCGACGGGGGGATCTGTTACGACCATGACTCCACAAACCTTGCTTTTACCTGTGAGGTAAACTCGGTCATTATCTCCCCGATGTTCGGGACAAGCGGAACGTCCCTGTTGTCCTTCAATCAGTAATGTACAGATGTGTTTATCGGTGGTTAGGGTTTCTGTTAACTCCAGTCCCGTCTCAGTTTCCTTCAGTGTAATGACTTGGGGAATAGGAGGTGCTGCACCCTCATTAAATCGATTCCAAAGCCACTGCCACAAATCTGTAGCATTGCAAGGTGTTACTTCTAAGCCAATTTTGGTATTGAGCAGCAATTCCCACTGAATGAATCCTTGCTGAAACCCTTGCAGTAAAAGCTTTTTGAAAAACTCCTCTTGGTAAATGCGTTTGTTCCCTGTAATCAGTTCAACTGCCCAAGAGCCGAATTTTCTACATTTTTCAATCAGTCCACCTACAAAATCCTTTTGCTGTGAACCAGCTTCATCATCGCTCGTCCAAGTACAGAAGGCAATTTGATTCCAGATTTGCCGAGAACCAGCTTCCTTGAGTTGTTCTACCCGCAATTGCTCGTTGCGAAGCAGCACAGAAACTGGTTTCAAGTGGCAATTGTCTGCTAAGGCAGTAAGCGGGGTTTGGCGTTTATGGGGTACTTCCTTGGTAGAGCCTGTCTGTAGGGGATATGACTCAGTATCATCACTATAACAGCCTGTACAAAAAGTAATTTTTTCACCGGGAGGTAGTTCTTTCAAACCCTCTTCGATAGAGTGGGCAAATTCGCTGACTTCATTTTCATGGAGTATGTCATGCAGTCCAGCAATACGAAACCCAAACACGAGTTGATACTGAGAGTTGCCTTTATCCAATAACAGGGCAGCCACTTCACGATCATCTTTCTTAATTTCTGCAATACAGCAGATGTTTACCTCATTTTGGAAAGGCATGAGCTTACTTTTGCCTCCATATTGATTCGGTACAATCAGTGGCTTGAATCGGATTTGTACTTGCGAGTCTGCGTAACGCCGACGCACCCACCAGGGTCGATATTCGGGAATCGGTGAGATGTAAATGCTGTTACTATTGCACCACTCTGTTCCCGGTGGATTACGCCATCGATCTAAAAACTGATGGGGCTGTTTGCCTGTAAGAATCCACCAGCTGATAATTAGCCAGAATGAGGTGGCAAAGAACCAACCCATACCCAGACTGAGTAAACCATTGGTGAGAACATAGCAAACTACAATGATGGCAATCCAAGGAAGTAGCTGTTCAGCCGGAATTGGCCCAATGCTGGCTTGTTTGCCCAGAATCCGATTTACTTTTATGAATTCTCGATTGTCTTGTGCCATATTTGTATAATTCTCTGGTGCTGCATTAGTAGTCAGTCAACCAAGAAGTGACAAGTGAAGATAAGGGGGAGAATAGGACTTTTCTTCTTGTCATAAACCTCTCAAAGTTGTCTAGATCAACTATGCTCATCCCCCACTGATGAATTCTGACGAATGTTTTCTGACTTCTGAATTCTTATTTAACGGGTATAAAATTCAAGTTGGGTTTAGTTTATGGCTGTTGTTCCTGTGCCATTACCAACAAATATAAAAGTGATGACATCAATGGCAATAACGATGGAGAATGCTAAACCAACTTGAGTAACAATCGGTCGCCAGTCGTTACCTTGCTGTGCTTGGTTATAGGCAAATAGAGAAGCAGCAGCAACCAGCAGCAAGAATGCACCTCGGATGAGGTTGAATGTTAAACCAACAACGTTGGCATCCAAAGTGCTAGTGGAACCGCCTCCGGCTTGGGAACTTTGTTGGGCTAAATTGTTGAAGAAGCTTTCCAACCCGCTTAAGAAAATAGCTTGGGCTGGAGTTGTAAAAGTATCGAGTAAAGCGGTAACAGTGATAATGGCGGCAACAATATGCCAAAAGCGAATTTTTCTACCTAAATACTTTTCTAAAATTGGTACTGTCCGAATTACATACCCAATACTCAAGAAAACAATAGTGGCACATCCCAAAATAGTGACGAATATGGGTTTGGTCGCTAACAAATAAATTCCAATCGCAAGACATAGTAAAATGAAAAATAAGTCTGTGCGGTTGATTTTCAGGTTTCTCAAGTTGGTTGAAAATTTCCGAGATGACAGCAGTTTTAACTGAGAAATGTGAGATTTTGTGTTGTTCATTTTTTTGTTCTCGTTTGTAGAATTAAACTTGCATTTCTGGTTTGCTGGCTTTTCTTTGAGTTTGTTTCTGGCGTTGCCTTGCAGTATTTTTATCAGTCTGGGCTTGGGTAGAGCGAGTTGATTGCTGATTGTCCAGTAGCGTTTCTATCTCACGCAGGGGGATGCTGCACTGCAAAATCTCTGGGGGCTGCCCTGGTACTAAAACGGCATCAAGCACTTGTTCATCGTTACGATTAGGGTTAAATCCTTGAAGTAGCCGTGTATCATTGGGCAGTTTTACTACTTCAAACTCGTACTTGACTTTGCCCTTTTCAGTCCAGGTGAATGTCGGTTCATCGTTGCTGTTAAATCGGTTAGGTAGTTGTTCTTGAAATTTTTGAATTAATGCTTGGGTACTGGCTTTGAGAGCGTATTCTTCTTTCGACTGTGGCAGTTTGCAGATGCCAGTCTTTTCATCAGGACTGAGATTGTCTTGTGCGATCGCCCACTGTCCCTGAGTGCGAGTACCAGCAAAGAGTGTTTCACCTTGGGTATTTTCTAAGGCGATGGCTACCTGCTTGTCCTGTGGCTCTACCCATAAAGTTTTGTTACTGGAAATGGCGATACCTGCTTGGGGTGATTGGTCAAATAACTCACCAGCAACTTTGGCAAACCCCACTAAAGCATCGGCACAGGCAGCTTGTTGTTGCTGTGCTTGGCGTTTCGTTAGATGTTCTAAAATGTCAACATCTGCTGGTGGCTGGTTAGCAGAGTTAGGTTGAACAATATCTGCATCAGTTTCTGACTCGACAACAGTAGAATTATTTTGTGGTGCTGCCATCTGTTTTTCCAATCGGCTAATTACCATTTCTAAACGGTCAAGTCGCTTGGAAAGAACTTTCAAGTAGGCTTCAATTTGGTCAAGCTGTTCGCTGACGCTGGCATCCTTATTTAATTCAAATGGTTGAGATTGGTATTTGGGGTCTAGTTGGGAACCAAGATTATCTACTTTCGAGCCGATTTTGGTAGCAGCTACAGCCAGTGGATTGTCTGCGGCTGATTCTTCAGATACAGTTTGAAAATCTTGAGACTTTTGAGACTCTGGTGAGTCCGGTTTTGCTTCTTGCAAGCGACTGGCTATGTTATCTACGCGGTCATTCTGCTGTTGCAGTTCTTTGAGAATTCGTTCAAGCCGCTTTTCATCAGCCTCGGCTGCTAGCTGTTCCAAAACACCTTGTCCTACCGCAATTCCCAGAGATGCCAGTTGACCGGTTAAGCCTGCCAAATTCACCCCATTCACTTCTCGTCCATTGGTGGCAGCTGTGGCACTTAAACGCGAAGCTTCGTCTAGAGGCTCTCTGGATTTGGAGTTTTTGGCAGCAGTTTTATTGGTCTTAGCTCTGTCCTGAGTTTTAGCTTGTGTTTTAGGTTGGGACTTACTTTGGGTTTTAGTTGAAGTTTTGGCTTGAGTTTTAGTTTGGGCTGCGCTAACACGACTAACAGATGGCTCGTCTTCTTCACCTAAGTCGTCTAGGTCGTCTAGTTTAGTGTTGAAATCATCATTTAATAGATCGTCTAGTTCGTCGTTTGTATCATCTATTTCTTCATTTTCTTCATCTAAATCGAGCAGGTCATCTTCTAATTCATCATCGAGATCGTCTAGTTCTGTTTCAGCAAAACCGCAAATTTCAGCAATGTTAGAAGGGGTGAAGTAGTTTTCATCTTTGCTGGTAATTCCTTCGAGGTTTTTAATCAGGTATTTGCCACTGGTTCTGTGGTTCGGATCATTGGTGAGGTAGAAGCGATAGCCTCTAATCTCGTCATCATCCCCACCTCCTACACAGAGTTCTACTGTGATGGGGGCTTTACCCGATTCCTGGCTGTAGTTTTCTACATAGGCTTTAAAGTCTTCGTGGGACTGGATAGAATCATCCTGAATTGAGGATGCGATCGCTTTATCCAATGTGTTTTCAATATGGCGGAGTTTGCGGCGATCTGTCAGGTTTTCCCATGAGCGATTTTGAGAATTTTGTCTTTGCTTAGGTTTGGTCAGTGTTTTGGTAGCCATAGGTACTCAAAGCTGATTGCCTTAAGAGTTAACCTAACAAGACTTTACCTGGAAACAGCTAGACCAAATGGCGATTTATTGATTGTCCAGTTGGCTAATAGACTCTGGGCATAAGGGGGAATTCTATTACACCTCTCCTATTGCCATAGCGAACTGAGAATGACTAGACTAGTATTATTTATATATAACTAATTTTTTAATCTTTGCAGACCTTTATCCAGAAAAATAGTATCTAAATCAATTTTTTTTCAACTAGCGTAAGTAAATTAATGGAAATTTTTCAGCACTTTAAAAATAATCTTGTTTTAAATTCTGAGCAAATATTACTTAAGGAAGTTAAAGGTCAAAAAATTTCTCCCAGGGATACCGCTCAATTTATCAGTCATTTAAATTTGTTACTCACTTACTTCTGCCGTCACCCACAGAGAATTATTAAAGAAATAGAAAACCTAAAGGAAGATGGTTTAAGAGCGATAATTTCCAATTTACATAAACTTGCTAATGGCAACGAAAAAGTTTGGCATGGCAATATAGGTGAGGCCATCGCTACTGCTTATGTTTTAAGTTGTACAAATTATAGGGTTCCAGTTTTCAAGCTTAGACTCTCTCCTAATAGAAAAATGTCTATGCATGGAGACGATTTATTAGGTTTTGAATTTACTAAAGAGGGCAATCCAAAAGCATTACTTGTCCTGGAAGCAAAAAATTATCAATCTACTCCTAGTCAGGCAGTAAAAAAAGCAACTGAAGACTTACTAGCAGTAAAAAATACTTCCCCGACTCTCTTCGATTTTATTATTAATCAACTCTATGAAAGAAATGACTATAATAAAGCTAGGTTGATAGAAAATTTTCTAAATGAATATAATTATATTTATGTTACTGAATATATTGCTTTTGTAATTACCGAAGAAAAATTTTGGAAAGATACTCATTTTAAAGGAGTATGTAATCATCCTGCAACACCTCTAAAAATCATTCCTTTTTTAATACCTAACTGGAAAATACATCAGGAAAGTCTAGCCCATTACTCTCAGGTCATGGATAGTAATCAGGAGTTAATTACACCTGTAGTTGAGGGAAAAGATGTTATAGAAGAAGTTAACCGTCTTTTAGATAATCTAGTTTTTAAAAATCATCAAAGTCAGCTTGCATCTGCGGCATTATCTTCCGATTTAAAAATTATTGGCAGAGAAAAAATTAAATATGAATTCGAGCAATTCAAGTTAGAGAATGCAGCTAAATATTTAACATATTCGGCTTTTAGAGTGATGCAAGAATTCCCCTCTCAATCTGAAGATATTTTAAAAGAGGCAGCAACCCTATATGAGAGACTGGCAATTTGGAAACTTGAAAATAACAATATAGAGGGGGCAATTAAGCATATAATTGATGGAGCTATTTTATATAGTATTGCAGGATATAATGCTAACGCCAAAGTTTTAATGGAAAAAATTATTAATCGAGAAGATATACCTCTTCATATCGTCCAAGATAATTCTTACATATTTTTAAGTTATTTCATTTCAGGGAAGTTAGCAAAACTACAGGATGCCTTAGCAAAATTTTTCTTTGAATTTAAAAATGATACAGCATCTTCTGTGTCTGCAACAGAAGAAGAATGGATGGAATTAGTTACAGATAAAATTACTATTACTGGCACTTGGTTAATTGCTAGATCATTTGCGAACACACTACAGTTTTTAAGGACAGGAGAAGATTCTCTTTTAGAAAAAATTGAATATTACTTTAAAGCTGCTGCCAATCAGTTCACAATCATTAGTGATTATAGTTCTTATAACTTGGCAAATTCTCTAAGTATTTACTTTAACAAGTTAAGACAAAGCTATACTCAAAAAATAATCGTATCCAATTTAGAAAAAATAGATAATGACTGGAAAATTTACCTACGTTTAATTAGTACACTTGGTAGATTTCCAATGATGACTTTATGGAAATCTCAAAAAAAAGCATTAAGTGAAGGAATACTAGGAGATAAATCATTAATAATATCAATGCCCACAAGCGCAGGTAAAACTAAAACCGTAGAATTAGCTATTTATAAATCACTCAAAGATAACCCCGATAAAATTTGTATTTACGTAGTTCCTTCCAGGGCTTTAGCGTCAGAAGTTGAAGAGAGTCTCTCAAAGAGTTTATCAAAATTAGGTATTGGAGTATCTATTTTGTATGGAGGATATGAATTTAGTCCTTTTGAAGAAGATATTATTCAAGATAATCAAGTATTTGTTCTAACTCCTGAAAAATTAGACCTGATCATTAGAAACAATGAAAAGTTTAAAAATAAACTATCTTTAATAATAATTGATGAAGTACACGATGCTGCTTCTGCTAACAAAAGAAGCTTCCGAACGGAGTTAATTTTTAGTAGATTATTTTATATTGCTGAGAAAAACCAAGTAAGAATTATTTGCTTATCTGCGGTAATAGACAATCCTTCTGATTTTGCTAAATGGATATCCGGTGATGAAAATAATAAAATTGAAATCGAATGGAGACCTACTAACCAAAGATTTGGTTTGTTTGAGTGGCATAGTTTTTCTAAAAATCTACTTAGTGCTAGAGTAAAATATCAGCCTTTGGATAACAAATACCCGTCTGAAGATTTTTATGTTCCATTACGTTTCAAGTGGAATAAGCAAGAATTTAGTGATACCAGAAAAATTGCAGTCGTATCCAAATTAGCAAGTTATTATTCGCAAACTGGGCCTACACTTGTATTTACTACTACAAAAGAACTGGTTGAATCAATATCAGATAAGTTACTAGATTTTAATAATTTATTAAACTCATCCGAAATCAATTCTTTAGCTTTATCAAATCGAGAAAAATTAGCAAGAGCCTGTGAAGCTATCCTTGGTTCTGGTCACAAGTTAGCTAGAGCTATTAGAGCAGGTTTTGGCTATCATCATGGTGAATTACCTCGAAGTGTAAGAAGAATTGTTGAAAATGGTGTAAAAAATAATATTCTTTTACTAATAATATGTACTACAACACTGTCTCAAGGAGTTAATCTCCCTATAAAAAATGTAATTGTTCATTCCTCTCCTTACAATAAGTTATCAACCTCTCAAATCTGTAACGCAATTGGAAGAGCAGGTCGAGCAGGTTTTGAAACTGAAGGTCACATAATTTTTTGTAATTCAGATGATATGCAAAAGTTTTTAAACGAAAATAGAAGGGAAAAAGCCCAAAGTTTTATTTTATCCGGTATGAAAACACTTATTGATTTTAGATTATCTTCTCTTGAAACTGTCGATAATTTTCTTGAAGAATGGGCATTATGTTCTACATCTCAGTTTAGGAAAGAAGGAGGTGATTATAGTGAATGGGGGACAATAAAGAAAAATAATGCAAATAAGAACAAAGAGGAAATTTTATCTACTTTGGATTCTCAATTGTTAGCATGGCTATTTGAAACAGTTATCGATGAAGTTTCAGATGAAGTAATAACTAATATCTTTAATAAAATGTTATTTTCTGTTCAAAATCTTGATACATTCCAGGTAATAGAATGTTTTAAAACAGGAATTAAGAATCGAATAATAGCAGTCAAAAATAAAATAACTGAAATTCCGAAGAGAAAGCTATTTAATACTACAGGATTATCTATTAATAGTAATGAAATTATCAGTGTGTATGCTCAAAAGTTGAGAGATACAATTAATGACTACATGGATATTGAGACATTACCTGTTAATTTTTGGAAGGAAACATTTAATATCTTTCAAACTATCCCTGAGTTATCCGACTTAGGGAAGGATAAAAACAAGGTTAAAATATTATTAGATTGGATACAAGGAAAAACTTATAAAGAAATAGCAGACACCTATTTCGACAGCAATATTGAAAAAGCTGTAAAAAGAATTGAGAGTATGGTTTATACTCTACCTTGGGGCCTGAATTCACTAATTCAACATTTAAGGTTTTACTTGGGCGATAATAATTTACCCCCAATTTTTATAAATCTAGTATCTTTTGCTTCTAATGGTGTATCGAATCTTGCTGCTGTCTATGCTATTAACTTAGGGATACATGATAGAGAAATTGCTATTTTAATAGGTGAAGCATACCGTACTGACAATAAAACTCTGGAGTTCAAACTTTTTAAAGAATGGATACTGGAATTAAATTTAGAACAATGGAATAGCTTTTTCATCGAAAAAAATATTGATGATTACAGGATTTTGGATTGTTTCAATAAAGTACAATCTAAACAAACATCACTTATTAATCAAAAAGAAATATTAGAATTTTCTGTTGTTGGCAATCAATTTACTAATAGTATAAAGTTTGACAAATTAATTATTGTTAAATATGAAAATGAATTTTATTTAAGCACGTATGACTATGAAGAAAATTGGAAATTAATGGGGGAAAATATTGAAAGGCTGACCGAATTAGATAGGCAAATGAATGATTTAGTAGTTGATAACATTAATCAGGAAAGGGAAATTGTTACTATTAGGATATACTAATTATCAGACCTGAATTTTGACCGTTGTCCGCACAATGGGATTAGATGAACGGAAGGAAGTTATGGAAATTGTGATCATTTGGTAACAGGAAGGTGCAGAAGCCGAACGAATAAAAGTCATTTCGGGGCTTTTGAAGTTACGATTTGGTAATTAATTTAGATGCTGATTTAAAAGGCATTATTCCTGCTTTGTTACAGTTGTCATCGGATGAATATATAGATTCACTCTTGCAGGCTGACCGTAAGGAATTATTATCGCGGTTTCAAAGGTAATCGTAATTTGAGAACAAGGGGTGTACTATTTAGTACATTTACAGAATCTTCTTTGCAACTTCAGTTCAACTCTATATCCTGACTGCTAACATGGTGTCCATTGTTTGATAAATCATGTTTTCTGTGAAGTAATCGCTCTCTCTCTAAAATCATCGCTTCTAGCTCACTGGCACGTTCTTCTGATAGTGGAAATATCTCCTCACACGTCTGTAGATTACCTCGACAAATTGTCCGCTTACTCTCATTTCGGACAATAAAATCACCACTGGGTTGCACATAAGCAGTCCAATGGCTACCAATTTTAAACTGCTCAATTTCATTACTTGCAGATTGATTGGCTTGTCGCTGTTCGTAGGTAGTAGCGATCGCCCCCACCAAATTATCAAACATTTCTTTACGCCAGAGTTCACGGTGAATGGTTCGGAATTGCCCAGCAGTATCTAACTTTGGTTCTGATTCCGGTAATGAAACTTCTGGCAAATTGATTGACTCAGGATTAACTTTGAGGATAATACTAGAGCCATCTGGTTGCAAAGTAGCTGCAAATGTAGCGCCAATGGGCAGTTTCGGACTGTCAGGAGCAAAAGTGCCTAAATTCTTACCATCAATCTGTAATATCGGTGTACCGTTGTAACGATAATGCTCTGGGTGTGATTCGGGTAACTCAAAAACTCCCACTTCCAAAGTAACACTGCGCTTTTTCCATTGCTTACTAGCAAAGTTTTCATTGGCAAAGTGATTGTATTTGATACCCAACACTTTAATTTCATCAAACTGAAAATCCTGAAGCTGTTGACATACTTCCTCTGTAAACAGGTTATATGCCAAAGCACCAACACCTGAATCCTGACGTGATGTTGCCCAACTATGATCTGCTGGCGGGATAATTCTCAAATCCTTCGGAATATTAAGTTCATCTAAATCGTTAATGTTTTCGCCAAATTTAGCTGCTAATTTATCAACTACTTTGGGGGATAAGTCTTTCAAAGCAAATTCAATCAGAGGTAATTGAGGATGAATCGTGGCATCAAATTTAATTCCCTTTTGTTCTAAAGATTCTTTCCATTTAATAGCACCTGCACCGAAAGGAATACTCAAAACATAAATATCCTGTGGTAATGCAACGCTTGGCAGTTCATAATCGTGCTGAAACGAAAACGTAATTTCCATTTGTTCTGCCAGCTTTAAACAGTCTTTGCGATGCCGATCTAATTCTGGACGGGTGTGTTGTGTGTGCCACAATGCCGCTGCCCCTTCTCTGCGAGACGCTACGCATTGACTGAGCCTGTCCGCAGGATTTACAAACCTCTCTTCTGGACTGGTGAATAATTCATCAATTTCCGCCCGATAGCTTTCGTAGAGCTTCCCTAGTTCCTCATTAAAGGCTTCCCTGTCATCTCCCACCCGTTCCTTAATTTCGTCTCTAGCTTGCTGAAACCTTGTTTTCAGTTCTTCTGCCCATTCCAAGGCATCTACAGATAGCGTCTCTTTAGGAAACAGGTAGCGAAACTCATGCCTATCTCTGCTGCGAATGCGTGTTGGTTCCCACACAGGATTGACTACAACTCTTGCAATGACGTTAATTGAGCCGGGAGCATCCGCAGGCATGGCAAAGGAGCGATAAAGCCGTTCATCTTTCTTAAAGTCAAAAAAGTAACTGGGGTGAGACTCTGACCATTTTTTGGCATCGGCGAGTAAATTTTCCCCACCTATTTCCTTAATATCTTCCAATCTTTCTGCACTTTTGGGCGAATCTACCTCAACCTGAAGTGCCTGAAATAGCCGGTTTAGCAGCTTCCTTTGTCGTCTACCAAATCGCTCCACATTCTCACCGTCTTTGGGCATCGATGACTGTACACGCCCAATGTTTGTTGCTACCAGCCCTACTTTATTTTGACTGCTGGCAGCAGCAATCTCTGCTAAATTTTTGTATTTTAAGTTGCCTTCTTCGTCTGTAATTTCCGTATACGCCAGCTTAGGGCGTTGTTTAACTGGCTCAAATCGTCCCGGTTCACCTGCGCGGAGAGTTTCTTGAGCAATATTAGGCAGTTTACTAGCAGAACTGACCATTAATTGGTCGCCGTCAAAATCGGCTTGGTGGTATTCCTCGGCATCCTTGGGGTGAATCCAAACTACGTTGCGAGTTTTCTTTAATTCTGGGTCGTGGATGTTACTGTAGAGGCGGATGTTGTCTGAATTGACGATGGGGTAACGGGTGAGAATGACATCTCCTTGCGGTAGATGGGGTACACAAATTGTGCCACGAGTTAGGCGATCGCATGGCATTGCCATACCCGAGTTATGGTTGTATCCTCCCTTAATCGCTAAGTCACGCCATTGATTGGCTATGTAATCGGTGGCAAACTTGCGGAATTTGGGTGTTTCAATCAATTGACCATATTTATCGCTGCGTAATAAGGAAATCCAGCGAGATTCCTGTGCTTGATTGTTAGCATTACCCTCAATTTCGTTAAAAGCTTCTTCTGACTGCTCTTGCTGCGATCGCTGTTGTTTGTCATATTGTTGAATGATGTATTTTGCTAACACCAAGGGATTGCGCTGCAACTCGGCAAGTTCTCTAGCTTTTTCTTCGGTGGGTTTGCTCAAATCTTGTTTGATTGCTTCTTCTGAGTACCAAATGGTAAACTGCCAACTATTATCGTAGCTGGTAGCCTTGGCGTTACCTCGATTACCGATTACCGCTTGGGGAAACTCATAGTCACCACAGGGTATTAAGTTTTTGAGTTCTGACTTTTTAATGCCTTTAATTGAGGAACGATCCATAATAATGTCGTAGCCTTTAGCATCAGTCAAATTGGCATCGGGCAGGAAAGTACCTTTGGACAAGAAACTGGTTTTTGGGCACTGACAATTATCTGATTCAGCCCAATTACTCCTCCAGGCAAACCGAAATTGGAATGGACAATTGCCTTCTCCTCCCAATTGTTTGGCAAGTTGGGGCGAAATCTTGCCGTGACAGTCTCCTGTTTTATAATGAACATACTGTGGATCTTCAAAGTCCACAATTTTCACTCGCAGTCCTGTAAAAGTTTCTGAGCCTTTGTAGCAATTGCTAACTAGTAAAGAACCATAGCGACAGGCAGTATCCGGTTCTGTAGCGAATAAGCGTCTAATTTTTTTATGCAGTGAACCATCAGCAAAGTAATAACTATTGCCAGAACTGAAAGCTAACTTGCGTCGGATTCCATCCTGAAAGGTTCTTTGTCTTAAATGGTTGGCATCTGGATTTTTACTGTCAATTTTAACCAGTAGTAGAGATTGTAAATCTTCTGCTTCAAACATCTGTTCGAGCAGAGAATTTTTAATGATTTCTGGTTCAGATAAATATCTTCCCTTACCATTGTTATACGACCCATCAAAGATAGGTATACTCAAACCAGAACCTTCTAAGACTCTAGTGGTTAAATCCATTACCAATCATCTATTAGACAGCTTATCTAGCAAGCATGAGACTCCAATATTCACCTTGGCACGAAATTACACTCGATAAAATCATCCAAGTGGATAATTTACTGATTTCATGGCAGACGGTATCTTATACGGTATTAGCTCTGCTAGCAGACTTCCAAGAAAGTTAAATAGCTGGACAGTGCTTTTAATCGTATTATCATTTTTCCACTGTGTTAATCAAGCTACACAATTTTGAAGCTACCACTAGATTTTATGAATAAAAGAATTCAACGGCTAGAAGATGGTTTATTAGTAATGCTTTATGACGATGACCCAGATTCGCCAGGAGATGAGTTGATCGTTCCTTCTGATAATGTATCCCAAGATGAGCATTACCCCGAATATGCTCATCTCAAACCTGGTGAAAGCATAATAATTAAGAAAAATCCTATCAAACCTACATCAGGTTATTATTATCCAAGTGGATATGAAGATTTAGATGAATTTCTCAATAGCGATCCTGGGGCAATTGATAGACTAGGTGATGAAAGTTCAACTACTCGTGGTTGGCGTCCACCTGAACCAGATGAATCTTGGTAAAACTTTCCTTAAGAGGCACGCATTAATAAGTTACCTTTTTGAATAACTGAAAACCTTCATTATCAGTTTTTTTGATACAGTAGCTAAGTTATTTCGCTGCAAATTATTAAGCTCGATTTCCCAAATTTTTTATGCTGATAACATTTTTGAATAAGCTGTTTGCATGGGTAAATAAACTGTAAAAATACTGCCTTTCCCTACAGTCGATGAAACAGAGATATTCCCTTGATGGGCTTCAACAATTTGACGGGACAAATATAATCCTAAACCGTTCCCTCGACGTTGATGCTTGCCCTGTCGAAAGCGATCAAATAAGAGTAATTGTTCTTCTGGATTCATGCCAATACCTGTATCCTCTACTTCAATCGTTACCCCTTGAACAGTGGAATTGAGGCGAACTTCTACTGACCCAGCATCGCTGAAGCGAATGGCATTACCAACTAAGTTAGTGATAAGTCGGCGTAGTTCCAGGCGATCGCCTTTAACTCTAACTAAAGAAGCTTCAGTACCCTTTGTCAAGACAGCTTTGAGAGTTAAATGTTTAACATCAGCCAAAGGCATTAGTTCTTGCACTACTTGCTGACATAATTCCCACAGGTCAACCACAAAGAAATCCAAAGTTTTGCCTCCAGCTTCATACTGGTAAACTTCTAACAAGGTATCGACCATTGACAACAAAGTTTGGTTACTCTGAGCCATTTGTTCTAAAGATTCACGCATTGCTGATAAGGTATTACCAAAAACACCTCTTTGCAGCAACTTTAGGAATTGGTCAGCAGCTATCAACGGAGTTCGCAGATCGTGAGTGAGGCGGGTCACAAAATCTTCCCGTCGCTGACTAAGGAACAGTTGTTCGTCCATACTGTGTTTCAGTCTCAACAAAGCCCGCACCCTGGCCAGTAATTCCTTCTTATCTACCGGCTTGCAAATAAATTCATCTGCACCTGCATCTAAACCTTTGACGACACTTGATTTTTCAGAACCTGTCACCAGCAAAATTGGGATAAAAGGTAAGTTTGAATTGTGCTTAATTTGGCGGGTAACTTCGTAGCCATCCATATCCGGCATCACCACATCTAGCAGTACCAAATCGGGAGGAGATTCAGCAATTTTTAGCAATGCTTCAGCACCACTGTCGGCTATGATCACGTTGTATCCCTTCAGCTTTAAAGTGACTTGCAGCAAGCGGAGGCTGTCAGCTGAGTCATCCACCAGCAGAATTCTTTGGTTTCTTTGTTCTGAAGTTATATTCCAAGATAAAGTGTTCTTCATAAAACGCCTTTAATAAACCTAATCCCTTCCGAGTAGAGAAATAGAGTAGTCAAGCTAAATTTCGTTGGGAAAAGTGTAATTTCAAGCGCCATGCTGACCACTACACGGCGATGAACATTCATCAGAATTTTTTGAAATTCAAGGCATTGGTCAATATAATTACTAATTCGTAATACTCGCCTCCAACGAGAAGCAAGCTACGTAATTGGTAATTAAGAAACTGGTTATAGTCTCCCATCTCTACAGGTCACAACCTTATGATTGAGGTCTAAATTTCCATGCATAACGGAATTACGAATTGTTAATCTGGCTATGTTATGTGTAAGAGCCAAGGTTCTCGCTTAGAAATAAGCTACATCCTCCTCTAAGTGTGATGTGGACACAAGTCAGAATAAACTGTATTGGTTTCAGTTTAACTTCAGTGCTTTTATATTTTTTTATACTTTAGGAAGATTTTTTCAGAGAATTTTCAGATTAAACGATGTCCATTTTGAACACTGGAGCTTTTTCAACAGCCAGTTGAGATATGTGGCCTTTGATATATGAACTTTTCAACCAATACTGTAAAAACTACTGGTTTCAACCTGGATGAGGTTTAATAACATTGAAATGCCACTTTCCATCTCAATAGCCACATTTTGGCTGAATAGCTAAAATTTTTCGTCCAATGGAGTAATCCTTTCCTTGAAACCATATTCGACAGTTAAAAAAGTATAGTTACCAAGCTGCTGAGGTAAATGATGGTAGATATTCGAGTAGCAATTATTGAAGACCATAGCTTAACGCGGATTGGGATGCGTAGTTCTCTCAACGAGCAAGAAGGTATTCAAGTCGTGGGTGATGAAGCTACAGCGTCCAATGGGTTGAAACTGCTCCAAAGTACAAAACCAGACATAGCAATCATCGATATTGGCTTGCCGGATAGGGACGGAATATGGCTGGTGCAGCAGTTTCGGGAATCTTTAGTGTCGGAAACAGCAGCACAGACTAAAGTCATGATGCTCACTTCCTTTGCCAAAGAGCAGATGGTACTGGCAGCGTTTGCAGCTGGGGCAGACTCTTACTGTGTGAAGACAATTAAGTTCGAGTTGTTGTTGGAAGCGCTGCATATCACCCATGAAGGTCAGTCTTGGATTGATCCAGCGATCGCTCGTATCGTTCTCAAGCATACTCGTCAAGGAGCGGCGGCTATGGTGAAACCGAATGCTACTCAGACGGTGACGATCTCTGCAATTGATCCAGAGCAAGCAAGCATTCTACAAGCAGATCCATTGACAAATAGGGAACTGCAAGTCTTGGAGTTAATTGTCCAAGGCTATAGCAATAACGAGATTGCCCAGAAACTCTATCTGAGCTTGGGAAGTGTAAAAGTATATGTGCGTGGGGTTTTGAACAAGCTTTGTGCAAGCGATCGCACTCAAGCAGCTGTATTAGCGTTGCGGGCTGGTTTGCTTAATTGAAGTCACTGTACAGAAGCAACTGTACAGTGCTTGGTTGTTAACTTGAGAGGGGAGCGATGTCTACGACGGTCACTGAGGATTTGTGTAAAAATAACCTGAACAATTTTTGTGTGAAAGCTAGATTTAGCAAGCTATTCCAAATAAATTTTGTACAACTTATTTTTCATGATGCCTGAGCTTTGTCGTACCCTTCGGGATCTTGCTACGCGGAGCGTCTCGTAGAGAAGTGCGGGCTACGCCTACGCGCAGGATTGACCCAGGAGAATCGCCTGCATAATACTGACTTGCGTTGTATACAGGGATTTTCCGCTACCACTCTCTAAGTCGAAATAAGTAGCAAACCGTCGTAGTTTCCCCGTCGTCAGTTGCAACAAATAATCAAATGCTTCCGCAGCAACTCGCTGGTTAATGCTCAAGGACTGGCTATTGAGCAAGGCCATTTGTTCACAGGACAAGTTGTTGTCTGCCAACTCTTCTGGTTGTGAAACCAGTAAGTCAGGTTGCTGTACAATTGGCGCAGGTAAGCGAAAGCAGCCTAAAGCCTCGAAATCATAGTCATTGGGGTTAGTAGACAGATGAGAACCTAATAGTACTTGACCACTACGTTTGGAGTTACCGCAATCCAAATGCCAAATGTGAGGCGCAGAGCGATGAGTGTTGTGCTGAAGTACTTGGGTAATTGACTCTCTGGCTTTGGCATTGTCCACACAGGCAGTGACGATAATCAGGCTATTGTAACTGGGGACAATCCATTCGGGTTGGAAAGGTTGAGCGATCGCTGTAACTTCCATCTTCCAAGCCAGGGAGTAGCGCAGTGCCAGAGTTTTGGCTTTGTTGAGTCCGATTTCTGCATCACAGAAGCACTGGCGTAAAACGTTAGCTGACTCAACACGATCCGGGTCAACAAAGTAGAGTTTCACCTGTTTACCTTGCTGAGAAAGAACTCTACCTAACCGAACCAAAGAAGGAGCCAACCAAGAACCAGTACCGCCGCACCCAACTAGCCACAGTTCTATCTTCGAGTAGTTGACAGTCACGACAGGAGAAGCATTTGCCAAATCAAGATTTAGCTCCATAGTACGATTGGTTAAAGTTGATATAGGTATCGGTGAGGGAACAGACATTTGCTAAATTGAAATTCACCTCCATAGCTTCTCCATTACATTTACAGGCGGTACATCGGTACTGTAAAATTTGCAGCCAGATGAAAGTGAGACATCAACCATAAAAAAGTCTGGATCAATGTCAAACACTGCTCTAGCAGATACATCCCAACAGTGGCGAAACAGTCCAACCCGTATTTTAATCTCTGGTTTCAGGGTATTAACTCTACCTAGTACTCCATAGATGCGAAAGCCAGATTCGTCAGCATTATCGGTGGTAGAGAAAAAGGCAGGTAAGGAACCGTGGGAATGGATGTCTACAGCCGCTTTCTGGTGGGAAGAGTCACTGCCAGAATGAGTTGGCTGGCAGCTAGTTGGAGTTTGAATTTGCTCTGGGACTTGTAAATCCCAGCCTGCATCAGTACAGTGGAGGTGAAAGAGAATTTCATGAAATTGATTGCCAGCTTGATAACTCGACCGCCACATTTCCAGTAGTAGCGGTTTGGGAATTAAGGGAGTGACTTTGAGATAAGGTGTTAGGTAAGGTAGCCCTTTGATAGTTTGGGAACACAAGCAAATAGGCATTAATACCTCTATGCCAGGACGAATGGCTCTAGCAAAGATGCCATTTCCGGCATAAAGGTACTCTAGTCCACTACTGGTGTGTGTTGGCAGAGATGAATTTGTGACAATTTTGTAACCAATAATACCTTCAAGCAATGGGTTCATCGAGGATTTCCTGTACAAGCATAGCGACACTTTTTTGATTGCCGATAGGCACAAGGTCAGATACAGGATAGGTTGCACGTCTACATCTTTTGTGCAGTTTTAGAAGTTGCTGGCGAACATCCTTGCGGTATTTTTGTGATTTACTTATTGTTAAGTGGTTGGTGAAAATACTGGAAATAAACAAATTCCAAGCATGGTTAATTGATAGACTATTAGCAGCAGGTGGTTCGTTCACTCCCCAACACACCTGTCCAGAACTGTAGACATTGGGTAGTGGCACATGAAAGGCTGATGCTTGAGGAGTAAACTCCTGTTCTTGAATTGCCCAAACCCAATATTTTAATCCTTTGCCCACAAACACCATTGCAGGTAGCGGAACGGTTAAAGATCCAAGTTCATCGCAGTTAATTGTATAAGTGCTTGGTGCTATGAATTTTACCAAATATGTGTCTGTACTGCCCGTACCCCAGCGCACAATTCCTGGTTCCATCCAACCAGTATCAATTGGTTCATTGCTAAAAGCAATTCTCAGGGCTGCCGGTGAGATACATTTGTAAATATGAGCATCGGCAATTTCTTTGTCTCGGTGATGGAAGATGTAAATGCCATCCAAAAACAGCAATTCTGCTTGAATTACTGGAGATTTTCGGGGAGGGTCTGCCAAAATTGCTCGTAGAATCTGGCTGGATAGAATTGCTGTAGATGTAACGTCGATTAACGTGGTTTCAATGCTTGTTTCCATAGTTTTAATAGGATTTGAGCATGAGGTTTTAAGTCTGCTTCTAGCCAATCAATTAAGTTGGCTGCACAGTTTAGCATTCGGTCGGCTTGCTGCCATTTTCTGGTGAGTAAATCAATAGATGCTTTTGACCAAGGTAGAGAGGCGCAGTAAGGTTGGTAGTAATAATCTTCCGCGTACTCATCCAACCAAAGGTTTTTAGTTTCATGGTCTAGCAGCTTTAAAGTTAAAGGCAGAAACTTTAAAGGATTATCTAAGTGATGACACTGCCGTTTTAGTTTTTTGTGGTCAATTTTGTCTGGGTGGTCGATGTCACTGTACGTAATTTCGTAAATTCCAAATTCACTATCAAACCAATCGCTAGCTTCTGGGTGTATGTCATCAAGCCAACGGCGACTGTCATGGCTAAAAGGTAAAAGTAGCTGCCAACCATCTTTGAGATGTTCAATTTCTCCATCCATTGTCCAGTCAATACCCATTGGGGTAATAGGAATGCTATGCAATCTTTGTTCGTAGGCTGTTTCTACAGTCCAGTGAGATAACGGAAACAGATGAGTGTAAATCAGTACAATGAATTCCAGTTCTCTGGGACTATGGCAATCTACATCTGTAGGTGGGTAAATAGTGGCTTGGCTGGCTTTCCATTCGGTGGGAAAGTAGTGCTGATACAGTGCTAGTAAGGAGTAAATGTTGAGTTGGGTTTCCAGATAATCGAGTGATTCTTTGGCATCTAAGGTAAACTGGCACTGATAAAGACTATAAATTGCCTCTGCCATAGTGAGGGGTACGAGGTGAGACATATTTTAGTGCAACTCGTTATTTATGGGGGTCGGAATTGAATAAGAAAGAGACAGAGGTAGGATGTGGGGTCTACTTCAATCGAAATGCAAACTGCTGTAATTTGGACAATCATTTATCCCTCAAGTCAATTTCCAATCCCTTTTGTCAGCATTCAAAAACCTTCAGGGATAACGCTAGATGTCGGAGTGCAGGCTATTAGGGATTTTAGGGTTTGGTTGAGTGACTCAGAAAATTCTGTTCCAGCTGCGATCGCCTCTTCAATTTGGACTGATAGCTGTCCTGCATTTTGCCAGTCAATTCCAGTGATGACCTGACGTTGACGCATTTGGTAGCACATTTGGACTGCGGGGTTGATTTCTTCAGGAGCCACTATCAGGCAATCTAGAGGAGAAGTACCTTTTTTACCGGGCTTCTTGATGATATGAATGGGTTCTCCTGGTTGACGCTCAATGTCTGCGTTTGCCAGTTCAGCACAAAGAGGAGTAAAGGCATCCCGTAGTAATTGGTCGTCAACCGCGATCGCTTCTGGAATCCAGTGCTGTTGACCTTCGTAGATAACAAGTAATTTGTTACTATTTCTAGTAGTCATGGCATTTAAAACAGGGAAATTTGCGTAGTATTACTGGCTAGTTTAGTAATATCTGAGCTAGCAGTTTCAGTGCGAATTGAAGTTTGGGTAGTGGGCGGTTTATTGGTTTTGACAGCTTTAGTCTGGGCTATATTCCGGCGAATTTGGCGATTAGGAAAATCGGCTTTCAGTTCGTCCAATAGTTGAACAATTGCAGGTGGTAAATCACCGAGTTCTTCTTGATTGAGCATGGTAACTACAGGGAAATCACCGTGACTGCTGGCAGCAATCATTACAGGTCTATCTCCTATTTGTTCTGTAGGTAGTAAAGTGATGACAATTTGAACTTTGCATTGCTCGAAAATAAATGGTTCTAGTTGATTTACCTTGTTGCTAGCAGATATTTCTATGTCATCGTCGTCTAACTGATGAGAGTCGATTTCATCTTCGGCATAGCTATTTTCTTCATTTACGGGTTCTAAAAGTTGCAAGAAGTTAGGTTTACCTGCACGCAAGCGTTCCCTGTCAAATAGCAATCCTAAAGCTTGGAATTGTTCTTCAGCAGTGGTTTTTCCCTGTTGTTCTGAAATGTAAGATTTTAAAGTTTCAGATGTAACAGTGAGGTTTGCTTTGACAATGGCCTGTTCTAGTGTTAGCCATTTTGCGGTCATAGCTTTTTTGGCCTTGTTAACTGGTGTGCAAGCGGTTGTGGCGGTAGCCAGAAGTAGAAACTGTTTTTGAGAGTAGGGTACTGCTAGACTAAAACATATCCCCTTTGCTTTTCTCGACTGAGCCATGTCTACGGTAATTACCCAATCCCTGACTCTGGAGGAGTTTCTCAAGCTACCAGAAACAAAGCCTGCAAGCGTTTACATTAATGGTGACATTATTCAAAAACCAATGCCAAAAGGGAAGCATAGGCGATTACAGTTAAGGTTGTGCAACAGTATCAACGATGTTGCCGAAAGCCTTCATGTTGCTTATGCCTTTCCAGAACTGCGCTGTAGTTTTGGTATCCGTTCAATAGTACCTGATGTAGCGGTTTTCAACTGGTCGCGTATTCCCTTTGCTGCTGATGGGGAGGCACCTAATGATTTTTTGCTTTCTCCAGACTGGACAATTGAAATTCTTTCTCCCGAACAAAGTTCAAATCGAGTTACAGGCAATATTCTCTATTGCTTAGATCATGGTTGCCAATTAGGTTGGTTAATAGACCCAGAAGATCGTTCCATTTTGGTCTTCCGTCCAAATCAACAACCAGAACTTTTACAGGGTGATGAGCGTTTGCCAGTGTTAGCCGGGATCAACTTAGAGTTAACTGTAGCTCAGGTGTTTGGTTGGCTAAAAATGAGCAGTTAGAGAAACGAATGAAACACTATTTATTTTAGAAACCAGGCTTAATTCAGTTACGTTTGAACATATTTGACTTTCATAGTGCCAACCTACTTAAGTATCAAAAAATAGTTATAAGTAGCAGCCAACAAAACAGTAAAATCCCTGCTGTTGGCTGATAAATCAGTTAAAGCTATTGTTAAGTTAAAAGCGAGTCTTTGAAGTCGTGAATTGCCGTTGCTGTCAAAGCATAGATAACTCGGCGCTTACGCATGATGTGAGTGCCATCTACAGGAATACCTTTCTTCCAAGCAGCAATAATAGCTTTCTTGTCTGCTGAGTAAACAGTCTTTTCTCTGCGGTATTTTGGAGACAATTGTTCTGCATCTATCAGCACCTCACAACTTGGCGGATTTTCTTGAATCGTGATGCGAAGTGAATTACCAATCATTTGCTCAGGTAGAATTCCTGCGGCGGTTTGTTCTAAAATAGTTTCATCTAATTTTTGTCGCCAGCGTTCTAGTCTTAATAGTGCTGATTGATGTACAGCTTTTAGATGTTCTAGTCGTTGCTTAATAGCCGCTATTTCAGCATCCAGTTGCAATGCTAATTCTGCTTGGATATCAACAACTTCTTCCTGAACTTCCTGAGTTTCCCAAATAGCGGTGATGATCTCAGCTTCTTCTTCAGGAGTCTGGCAATTAGTTAGCTGTTCCCAGAGATGAGCAGCAGTTTGGGAAAGTCCTGCTAAGGATTGTTGAGCGAGTGCTAAATTCATGACTACCACTCCTCACAAGCTTGGTAATATTCATATTCAGCTTCAATCTGTTCTAAGATAGCTATAGTGCCTGAATCTAAATTAGTATTGAAAGATAAATTGGAAGCATTTTCTTGTGTAGGCTGAAAATTTAAAATCGGAGGAGCAACAAATTTAGGTTTAAGTTTCGTTAAAATGGCTATTAATTGTTGCATTGTTTTGGTTGTGTAACGCCATCAATTTTGGCGCGATAGCGCACCTATCTGTGTTGGTATTCTCCCAAATTTTTAGGAATTAACTTAATTTCAGATTATTGTTATTTTGTCAATGTCAAGCGTTAAAACTACAAATAGATATGAAACTCATCAAAAAATCGGAAAAGCTACTGCAAGAAACAAAAATCACAGAGGAAACACAAGAACAGAATTGTCAAATTGATATTATTAATGTACAAGAATCAATGCTTGAAGAACAGCCACAAATAGGTGGAAGTAATAAGGAAGCTAACTATATTCCAGCGCATGATAATCCTATAGTCCTTTCTGTTGGTAAGACGGGATGGCAAGTTTCTGATATTTGGAAGGATATTAGATTAGATAATTTCTAGTTATTGTCTTAATTTTGTTCTTCTTGATTGCTAAAAGTTTAACAAACGTGTGGTTATGTTTACTGGGTACTATCCAATTATTCTTTATCCACCACTAGTGAGACGTTTATACACTAAAGATTCTACAAGTCAGGAGCATTTGAAAGCTTCGTTTCAAGGATGCGTTCAATTACCAAATGGAAATGGTACGGCCAAGCAAGGTGTCAGTGAAAAGCAATTTTTTCGCCATTTACTGTGTGCTTTTCTAGAGAATCTTATCTGTCAAGCGGTGGAATTTGAAATTCCTGGTTCGTCTCGACGTTACTCGGCTGATTTTATCCTTTACCATCGGTTTTCTGGGTTAACTCTTGATATTGAGATTGATGAACCTTATGCTGGAGATACAGGTAAACCTCACCACTGCATTGATGTTGATGACGATAAAATCCGTAACCGTTTTTTCTTAGAGCGCAATTGGGGTGTGGTGAGATTTGCAGAAGTTCAGGTGGTGCGTCATCCTTGGAGTTGTTGTAAGGCGATCGCTCAAATCATCGCTCGGTTGACTGGAGATGATAGTGTATTCATATTATTACAAAGATTGGCTGATGTCCCTTTACAAAAACAGTGGACAAAGCGTGAGGCTAGGCTGATGGCCAAGAACAATTATCGTCAGTCTTATTTACCAAAAATGGCAAAGTAAAACTAGAGATAGTACTTTCAATACTCATCTTTAATAGTCATATAGTCTCCCTGGAATAGGGCTACCGTGTACACACAAGTATTTTGGAGTTGTCCCACACCGTTTTAATCCTGTACAAAGATATGTGTACACGGTAAATTATGGGTAGAAATTGGAAGGGTATTACATCGATTTTGTCAATCTCTCGTTAATTAATCTTTTTGGTTTTCTTACGCATTGCTTTTTTGATTTGCGGTGTAACTTCCACTTACGAATGCTCATGACAATTGAGCCAAAGTCCCGACTGGCAAAGGCTGTTGTTTTATTTGCACTGTGCCAAATTGTATCTGCCTCAGTTGATTCAAGTGGAGGTGTACAGCGATCGCAATATCGATCAAATAGCTGGCGTGGGTCAGGATGATAAACTATTCGGTGTCTGGTAAGTAAATTAGATGTACCTAGTAGATTACGAGCTAATTTGTAGCCAGAATTGTTTCTGTTTCCCTCAGATTCGCCATAAGTTAGTAAAATGCGATCGCTCAAAGTTAAACAAATAGACAAAGGAACAGACACTCCGCTAGCGCGTAGTTGTTTAAGAGATGAGCAATTATCTCTGGTTGTAGCTTGTGTTACTGCCCCTCGTCGGCAATGCAAGGTTGAGCGAGGGACGGTCACAGAAGGTTGCAGTAGCGCTGCTTGTGGGTCGATAACTTCTCCATTTTTCGCTCTTGTGACAAGTTCCACCCACTTACGCCAACGTTGCTCAGAAAGTTCGTAGGGAAATAAGGCTGTAGAATCAAATGCGGTTTCTAGTTCTTCCACATTGTACTGACAGTTTGACCAATGCTCTAGGGTAATGGGGATGGTTGCACTCAATATTCCATCCACTACCCGTCTGCGAACCATACCCGGCAATCTCATGGAACGAGCTAAGTTGCAAATGGCTGGATCTGCGTTTTGGATAATCGTCAGTTGGCGATTGAGATACAGCCATTTAGCAGGATTTAAGGAATGGCTGCATTTAAAGTAAACGTGCAGGGATTTCCCACCTGTGTAAACTACGGCGGCTGGTTCCAAGTTGATTTCATCCTTTAGCCAATCTACAGCTTGTCGCTGCTCATTCAACGCCAAATCATCAATTTCGTAGAACAAGCACCGACATTGACTAACGTGGTGATTGCTGATTCCCTTGTCTGGTTGGTTGGGGTAAAAGCTGACTGTAGCACCAAGATATGACATTTTAAATGCCAATGCCCAGCCATCAGCATAGCGTTTAGGTGTCAGCCGCCAGCAGGTGTTGCCCTGTTTGTCTCGACCTCCGTAAGTACAGCAGTAGAGTTGAAATCCTTGCTGGGTGATTTTACCGCAGAGAACGTAGTGGGAGTAGACAAATTGACCATTGCGGCAGTAGTGATTCCAGTTTTTAGGTATCATTTCTGTAGGCAAGTCCCAAGAAATCCTCAGCCAAATTTTGGTTCCGGTGGTAAAGCCTATTTGTCTAAGAAATTTAATGGTTGTTTGTCTGGAATTGAAGGTCATGGCAGTTACGCCTAAAGGTTCATTTCCCAGTGGCGCAATCGCGCTCTTGTTTACAAAATCTCAGTTAAAGCCTAACTCTGGTTACTAATATTAAAGTTCCCAACCTTGAGACTCTGCTATTCGACTTTGGTTGGGTTGCAGTTTGCTCAGGGTTAGCATCCCGTTACAGCCTGCTTTACCTGGAGAAACTTGTTTGGCTTGAGGTAGTTCAGCCAGTATCTCAGCTATCAAGTCCTCAACTTTCTCATTATCTTTAAAAGCGATGACTACTGTATCAAGCGATCGCAAAAGTTCTAAAGGTAATTGCTCGCTATCATCTACACTCCAATACAACGTAGGTTTGCGCTGTTTTTTGTCAATGGTTGATTCTAAGGCAATGACAGAGAGAACTTCAATCGGGTCACTCACCAATACTGCTCTTTCTACTGTGGCATCTGTAGCAATCCAAAAACTACCTTTTTTTGTCGGTTCAGAGTTCAGGGGAATGGCAGTGAAGTTACCTGTTGGTTCTAGCTGCTTGGCAAGAGTTGGAAGATCATCGAGCGTGCGTTCCACAAATATTGCTTGACCTGTTTGACTTGCATAGAGCCAACCCTTTTCATACAGTTCTGTGAGCAGAGAATTGGGTAAATTGTACTGCTGGCTTAACTTTAGGCGTATTTGCTCCCAGTTTGTTGGTTCTGGTATAGGCAAGGAGTTTGTTTGAGTAACTGCTGGTATGGGATTTTCAACAGTTTGCTCCATAAGTTTCTGGATACGTTTGTCATCCTGTTTTGGAGGTACTGCTGGTGTGGGATTTTCAACTGCTTGTTCCATGAGTTTCTGAATGCGTTTGTCATCCCGCTTGGGACTGTAGTTTACACCTCGATGCTTTTGTAAACCAGGAAAGGTATATGCTTTACCGAGATGCGTACCACTAAAAGCCACACCATCAAGTTGATAACTAATGCCTTTGACAATGCCTGTGCGAGTATAACCAACACGGACATTAATACCTTGTTGTTGCTCTCGCTCTATTAACTCTGGCATAGTGGGATGGTCGTGGGTTGCTTGGTCGAGCGATCGCTGAAGTCTCACTCTAACGCTCTCCTCTCCAGTTCTGGCAAGTTGCCTACGTTCACCAGTAGTTGGACTGTGCTTATCTTTTTCCCAACTTGGTTGCACTGATTGTAAATTGTATTCCTGCTCCAACTTGCGAATTACCGCTTCACTTCTGCGATCGTCCCAGCTATCAGAAACTGTAGTGCCATCTAATTGAATGCGACTGGCAGCAATATGTATGTGTTCATGAGTCCGGTCAGTATGCCGCACTACGACATATTGGTTCATATCAAAACCCATTGCTTGGAGATACTTCTGGGCGATTTCATCCCAAGTATCATCATCTAAACTCTCTTTGTGGGCCAAACTGAGAGAAGCGTGATAAACAGCCCTGCTCACCTTTGGGTTTAATCTTCGAGATATACCAAATTCAGCTGCTAGTTCGCGTGGGTTTGTTCCTTCCATATTCCCACCGATTTGTCTTGCTCCATCTTTGCCAAAGAGGTAGTTTAGCAGTCCCCGAAAACTTTTACCTTTGATGTGCTTGCCAATCATCCTTCATCTTGTAAATCAGTGATTAAATCAATTTCAGCAATCTCTCGCCGCACCTGTTTCACCAAATCTCTTACCTGTGACAACAATGCTCTATCTACGACCACAGGTTCTCCCATAAGTACTGAAGTATTGATTGCTTTAGCTATTTGGTTGAGGTTATTGCCTATTTTCCCCAACTCCCAGTAAGTTTGGCCTGCTACTTTGGTGACACGCCTGGGCAATCTATTTTTCAGAGTCTTGGCACGAAACAACTCACTCATAGTGAGATTATTTTCATCTGCCATTAACTGTGCTTTCTCGTATTCTGCCAAAGTCAGTCTAATGTCTATCCTGTGTGAGCGTTTTTGTCGCATTATTGATGCATTAGTCATTAGCTGTTTTAAGTTTGACGACTGCACTATCATTTGTCATTGACCAAGCGGTTACTTCCGATTCTGGTTCGATGCCAAGATGCGATGCGAGATAATGAAATGCGCTGCAATAAATAGCTTTGCTTGAGTACTAAGAAAGTCAAGATAGCGCTAGGGATATTTTGATATAGCGAAAGTAAGCGATCGCCTACGGCAAGGCGTAGCACATCGCGCAATTAAAAAGCTAATCCGCCCAAACCTTGCAGCAATTTTCTAGGCTAAACTCCCAGAGAGAATTTTCGTATCATCTTCCCTCTGTCACGGTGGTTGACCTACTTAGGTAGGGGAACCGTGAAAGGAGGGCAAGTTTGTTGCCGCACCTGGGGGGTGCGTTTTTTCTCCCCAGAAAAAATGTCCGGACAGCAACATAGCTTGCTACTCACCAAAGGTTTTTTTGGGCTACTCGAATCAACTGCTGGATGAATATGTGATGGATCTCTAATGGATTTGTATTGGATCTTTCATCGCATAATTTTTTTCAATAGCCAAGTATTGTTGCAAATAAAAATTATACATAGAATATGTATCTCAGACAAATGGATCTCTATTGGATCAACATTGTCACTGTAATGGATCTGCAATGGCTCGTTCGTGGATCTGGCATGGATCTGTAATGACGCACTTTTCTAAATTGAATTTTTTAGCAGAAAAGTAACGACTTAATTAATAGCAGCGAAAAAAAAATAACCAATTGGCTAAAATTTGGCTCCAACAAATGGTCAGTAGAGTGATGTTCACAGCCAATATTTGCATTTAAGTTAAAAACAGCTTTTATGGATAATCAGAACCACAGTCAATGTCAAACTTGATAGTCAGTTTTGACCCTGGTGCTTCCTTGACCAAGATTGTTTACGAACTAGCAACTGAAGGCAAACCATGTTTGATGACAATGGAACCAGAGATGCTGAAGTTGCCTCAAAGTTCAATTGACGCTTATATGTCGAGTCGCAAGGGTTTGGAATCTCCTAAACCAGCAGATGAAGCCTGGGTGTCAAGTCCTGCGGATGGTGATACACAATGTACGGTAGTTGGATTCCTGGCACGGCAGTTTTCAGCATCTGCCAGACTCGATAAGCTCAAGTACGAAACCTCAATTCACAAAGCCTTGGCGGTTATTGGTGCGATCGCTCAACACAACAAATTGCCTAACAGGTTTTCACTATCACTGACCTCACTACTGCCCTATGGTGAATATCAAAATCGCCAAGCATTTGAGCAACAATTGCAGTCTGCACTCAAGGATTTTAGATTTCGGGGTCAAAGGTTGCGAGTGAAACTGGAGCGATTCGAGTGCTTACCCGAAGGTGCGGGATTAGCAATGATTCGCCAACGCCAGAATGGTAAAGAATGGTTTAACGCCCAAACCATCGCAGTGCTAATGTTCGGGCATCGCAATACCAGCCTTCTATTATTTGAACGGGGTAAGATGACGGCGGGTTACACTAATGGGCTGGGCTTTCACCAAATGGTAAAGCGAGTAATTGAGCGCACATCTGGACAGAATGCCACTGCTTTGACCTCTGCCATCTATGCAGTCGGTTCAGATATCACGACTGATAACCAAGCAATTCGCGCTCTAGTCAAAAGCAGAGAACCTAAAAATATTGATTATGAATTACAGATGATTGTTAATGCCATTGCTACTGCTAAAGCTGAGTATTGGTCTAGGCTTTACGATTGGCTGGAATCAACTTTACCTGCGGTGAACGAGGTAATTTTGAGCGGTGGCGCAGCATTGTACTTAGAGCAAGAATTACAAGACTGTTTTCAAGAAATTTCAACTTATTGGGGTGCTGACTTACAGCAACAGGTACAAGAAGTATTCAAGGATAAAAGTAATGATTATTACCGTACTTTCCGAGAGCAGGAAGCTTTGTCGTTTAGGTTGATTGATGCGTTTGGTTTATTTATGCGGTTTAGAGCGCAAATTGAGAAGGTGGCATAACTATGACTAATAATAGATTACGTAAAAATCATGACACTAATAGACAGCGCAAAATTTTTAGATTTTCTTACCATCCTTACTCAAATACAGTAGACGGCCAGTTAATCACATATTTGCAACAGGGAGATGAAGCGCGTTCTAGCAAAGAGATGGTATTGCAGGCATTACGAATGTGCTGGTTGCCTTTAGCATACAAAGCACAAGCAGATGCAGGTGTAGATATTAGCGATCAAGAACTGCGTCGGGTAGGGTTGATTTGTTGTCATGCCCTGGAACAACATCTGGCATATTTGCGAATGGAACTAGGATTACCGCATAAATCAAGTGATGTTTTGCCTATGCCTATAAGCTCTATGACTAATCCTCAAACACTTGCTACTATGTTCGGTCTAGATGCAGGTAATTATAGTCACAGTAATCCTGATGATAGTAATAACAATAACAATAGTAGCAGCAAGTCAAAACACAAAATAGATTCTGATTCCTTCATTCCTGGTGAGGGGTCTTTCTATGATGAAATAGACGATATGTTTGAGAATATTTAAGTATTTATTAATGCACATTTAGTCAAATTACAAAGGAGATTTAAGATGGCAGCAATTCACTTCATTGATGGTGAAAAAGGTGGAGTTGGCAAGTCTTTGTTTGCACGGGTGATGGTGCAATACTGCATTGACAATAAACTCTCTTATGAATTGGTAGAAGCAGACCAAAGTAATCCAGATGTGGGCGCATTTTACCCAGATAATCATAAAAGAGCAGTTTTTAGCGAATCAGAGCGTAAAGCTTACGATGCTGATGAAATTTTTAATTTAGCACTAACAACTTCTGTAATTGTCAATTTACCTGCTCAAGTATACCCAGCAGTAACTGATTGGATCGAGCGTAATCAAATCTTAGAACTTACTGGGAAAAATAAGGTCAAAATATATAAGTGGTTTGTTTGTAGTGGTGGATATGACAGCGTTCAATTATTTATGCAATCTCTCGAACGCTTTGAGAACAAGATTAAGCATATCTTTGTACGCAATTATGGTTTATGCGATGACTGGAAACATGTAGATGGACGTAAGAATTTACAGGATTTAATCAAAGCTCATAAAGTAGCTGTCATCAATTTTCCCAAGTTCAGCTATCGAGAACGAGATATCCTCGATGCCAATCAAATAAATTTTTCTGCGGCTAGAGATTATGGAGAGTTAGGTGTATTGGGTAAGCAGCGATTACACAATTTTATCAAAAAAGCTTCTGAGGAAATTGAGAAAGCTAAAATTTGGAACCTTCCAGCAGCTTCAATTACTTCCCCAACAGAAAAAGTTGATGATGCTAATGTCAACGGCAAGGTTGCTACCAAGAAGTAATTTAATTCAGGAGTGCTGTACATGGATAGCGGGGCGTTTAGCCCATGCAATTAATTTTACTTTTTTACTCAGGACTCGTTACTCAGCACTCAGCACTATTTCAGTGACATCTCCCACCATCAAATCAAATTACCAAATGAGCGTGGGGGACGAAAACGCGAATTAGCTAAAAGCAAATACAGATATGAGTAATTCTCACACTGAAGAACTCGATTTAGACGATGAGTTTTTGGATTCAGTAGCTGCTAGAGGCAAAGGACTGAGCCAAATTCCTTACCCAACTTTACTAGATTTAGCCATTCGAGGTAAAGATGATTCATTTAAAGCTAGGGTTTGGGAAATTGTAGTTCAAACCGGACTAGACCCTGATGACCCAGCATTTCTGATGATGATTGCTACTGGCAGGCTACAAGTGCTGTTGGAAGACAATCCCAAAGAAATGGAAGCAATGTTTGACCTATGGCAAACGCAGCTTTATGACCATCTCCAGACATATGAAAAGGCAGCAGTAAAAGGTCAACAAAAAGCGATCGCTCAGTCAGTGGCGGCATTAATTAGGCGTACTGAATTTGAGCGTGCTATTCATTCAGTTCCCTCTTTAATTGCTGCGGGAATACTGCTATTAATTGCAGCTGGAGTGGGTGGACTAGTAAGTGTAGGTGGAATGTCCTGGTATCAATCTAGTCATCTAGATCCTGCTGGGCCACGCCAACTCACACAAGCCCAAGCCAATGCTTTGGAATGGGCAACCAGTAATGAAGGTAAGTTTGCTCACAACCTAATGCAATGGAACCAAGATTTGCTGAGTCGTGACCAAAACGGTCAACTTACTTGTGCTAAGGATGTCAAGCGTTTGGGGGTAACACTGGAAATTGGAGCAAGTAGCAGAAAAGCCTCGTCCGGGTTCTGCACGTTATGGATATCACCTAGTAATCAGCGCCAGTTTGTATCTAAACCGCGTCAACCTTGAAAGCCATAGTTTTTTGGAATTAGAGTAAAGCTCAAAACTCAAGCGACGAACGAATAATACACTCTCCTTGAAAACTCTAGGTTTCAAAATGGACGGGGTTTAAGTTAAAAAATTAGTTGTCAATTTCTCAATCGTAGAAGAGGATTCAGCAGATGTTTACCTGCAAAGTTAACTGGCTTTGGCTGCTGGTAATAGGAGGTATAGTTACAGCTTGTACCCCTACTACTGTAAATGTCAGTGGCAAGGATGAGAAGAATACGACTCAAGCGCAAGCTCAAACTGTGCCTGATTATCCGCCGATGTATGAAGTAGATGTTAAAGTTTGTGGCAACATCATTGCCCCTCTCAAGGATGGAAAACGTTGTGTCAATCAACAATTACGTTTGTGGGGCCCAGTAGGAGAGGCAAAATTAGTTCGTGCTGGTATTTCTCTGCCATCAGTTTCTAGCGTAGAACATAAATTAGCGATCGCCTCGAAAGGCTGTTATCCTGTTTATTCCCAACCTGACCAGCAGCAGTTTTATTGGGCTAATTCCATTATTCAAGTCAACAGGGGAGAAACTGCACCCACAGTCGAAGTCAAGCCAACTCAACTTTCAAACCAGCAAATTTATGAATTAATGACTAGTAAACTTTCCAGTCGGACAATTACAACATTTGGTGGGGTGGGGTGCGAAGCTGCATCGTCGGTAAAATAAAGCTTTTACGGTTGAGGGTGGGTGGGCAAAAAAGTTACCCCACTAAAATGTGGGGCTACTGTGAGAGCCAGCAGGTAATTATGAAGCTTCAGCCCATCTAGCTGTACGTTGTTGTTTATGAGCTTTACGCCGCTCCCGTACTGCATCCAAATCTTTCAGTCCATACAGACGTTTGGCGTATGCTAGTAGTTCATTGATGGGAGTTTCGCTATAATCCTGGCGAAACTGAATGTTATGTTCATTCCAATCAAATTCTTGCTGATTAAAACGTGCTTGAGCAGCAAGTTCTCTACCTGATTCCTCACGTAAAACTTCCAGTACCATTAATCGCACTTTATCCTGATATCCTATTACTTGATCCAACGCTTTTGTTTGTTCCTGATTACGAGTCATTTGAGTCATTTGATTATCCTTTGATTAACGAATTGCTACATCTCACCTAAATAGCATCGACAGATGCCTTCTGAGTTAGAGTTCACTTTTAACTCTCTTGAATTCAGCAGTAATCGCTGCATTCAATTCTATTTTTTGGATGCGGGTGGGTGGGAAATAGAATGCCCTGAATTAGATAATTCAGGGCATTGTAATTAATCGTCAATTTCTATATCTTCGTCATCTTCATCTTGTTCAAAATCGTCATTTATCAAGTCATCAGAGTTGCTACTTAAACCATTGAGTCCGTCCATGCGTTTAGACCGAGCAGCTTTATGAGAAGCACGTCTATCTCGTATTTCATCAAGATTATTCAAGCCGTAAAGTTTGCGGGCATAATTCACCAGTTCTTTTAATGGTGTATTTACATAGTCCTTACGGAATTGGGAATTGTGTTTGTCCCAATCAAACTCTTGTCCGTTAAATCTGGCTGCTGCTGCTAATTCTCTTCCTGATTCTTCCCGCAATACTTCAATTACCATCAGGTGTACTTTTTCCTGATAAGTCATTACTCGTTCTAAAGCAGGAATATGCCTTTCAATTTTGCGTGATGCTTTAGCAGTTTTGCGAACGTTAGCGTTAACCATGAGAATTACTCCTTGGTATTTAGTATTTTTCTCATAGAAACAGCATCGAAAGATGCAATTCGCTCCCTTTTAAATTCTTTATTCAGCAAAAAAATAACCATGTATTGCCTCAAACAATACATGGTTATTTTGGGTTATTATTCTGTCAATTACTGAGAATAAGTCAGAATTATTTACTCGTCTTCATCTTCTTCATCTAATTCGTCATCTTCGTCTAAATCTTCGTCTAGTTCATCTTCGATATCCTCCTCATCTTCATCCAGGTCTTCGTCCAGTTCGTCATCTAAATCGTCAAGTTCTTCCTCTTCTTGTTCTTGGAAAGAATTACGACGTTCTAGAGATGCGCGGTTGAATTCAACTAAATCTGCTATTGCTTGCTCTGGGTCAGTGCTGATAGTGTCATACAGCATACTCATGAAAATTGCCACTACTTGTGGTGCATATTTGAGTGCATCTGGTTGTCCAAACAATTTAGTAAATAATTTGGTATTCCATTTTTGCCAATCAAACTTTTTGTTACCACCTTTCTTTTTGACCTGAGCAGCAATATCAAGTCCGAGTTTTTCACGCGCTGCATGACCGATTTTAGTTGAAACACGAGAATCCCGTAGTTGTAATTTAACGCCGTATTCCTTGAAAATTAGGTTCCGTAATTCCTTCAACAATGCTAATGCCTCTTCTTGTGGTGAAGCATTCGCTACCTTTGATTTAGTTGTAGCGGATGTGCCATTGGTTTTGGCAGATGTTTTAGCATTAGCTGCGTTGCGATTGTTATTGGTTCTAGCTTTAGCGATAGCCATTTTACAGCTTCCTTTAATGAAGTTAATTTTTCACCTCCTTGCCGCAATCGCGGCTTTTACATCCATTCCCCTTCAATTTCAAACCTATTTTTTTAGATGAACCGGAATTTTGGCGGAGTAGTTTCTGAAATTGACGCTGTGCTAGAGGCGATCGCTCTTTTTCATCAAAATCCTCACGCTGTGTAAGCCGTGGGGTTTCTGACGTAAAAAATATAGCCAACCCGTTAGTGATAATTATCCGCGTGGCTAAAGCATCAGTAAGAAATTTGCTCTAAAAGGGGAAAGTAAGTTGTTGAAGTCAAGTTTATGAAATTGATAACAGACTGGCCTGCCGTAGCTAACCACAACACTCCAATTGTGGCTGTGGAGTATCATACGCCTGACAGAATGCAGATATTACAGCAGTTTTATTATTGGGGTGAGGAGCGGTCTTTGTCAGTCTTTGTCTGGAATCCTGGTTATTGTGGACTACAGCAATTAATTCAGCATCAAGGTCAGTACATCTTGCAGTCAACTGACAGGGGTAAAGACGGGGACATTATTCAGTATCTTCTGGAGGAATATCAACCAGGCATTTATTTACTGGAGGGAGTGCTAAATGAGGATGATGGTAGCAAAATAAGTCAAAAACGTAGCTATCAATTACTCAATGGCTGTCATCAAACTCTCTGGAGTCAGCAACATCATTACTGGGTGTTATTGGAAACTTACGTTCAACTACCTCTAGAATTACAGCCTTTTATTCCTGTACTGTCAAATCCACTTCCAGACCAACAGCAGGTGCAGATAGTTGTGGAGCAGTTTTGTGATACCTGGGTTGGGCGTAGTCATCCTTGGCTTCAGCAGTTTGCGGAGTGCGATAGCGAAGCGCTGCTGCGAAGCGCAGATCGCGATTACCTCGCCGTAGCCGATCGCAATTCTTGGTTAAAGACAACACAAAAAACATCAGCACTGCAATTGCTCTTTCTTGCCTGTCAGGGTTTACCCATAGGCGAGATAAATATGCTACTACACCAATGTCTGGGTTTTACACAGCAGCTTGAGGAAATCGCCCAATTAGTGCTAGAGCATAAAGTTAGTAAATTGCGGGGTCGGGGTTTAGAATACATTGCTCAACCGGATGTACCTTCAGCCGGGGGATTAGATTTGCTGGAGAAAAGGTTGGAAACTATTACCTGTCTACTTCAACCTAAAGCAAAGCAATATGGATTAAAGTTTCCCACTGGGATGCTCTTATGGGGGCCACCGGGTACTGGTAAAAGTCTTTCTGCCAAGTTAGCAGCTAAGAAAATGGGATTGCCACTGTTAGCAGCTAATTGGGGTGTACTACTGGGCGATCCTCATCCCGACAGAGCATTAAAGGAGTTTATTGCTTTGGTAACTTCCCTTTCTCCCTGCGTACTTTATTGGGATGACTTTGATAAAGGCTTTGCTGGCTGGGATTCCAATGCAGATGGAGGTGTAGCACGGCGGCTATCTGCGGCTTTGTTGACTTGGATGCAAGAGCATCAAGAGCCAGTTTATACCATTGCTACTGTCAATCGCTTGTCAATGCTACCTGCGGAATTAGTTCGCCGTTTTGATGATATCTTTTTTGTGGACTTACCCCATGAAGGGGCAAGATATGAAGTTTTCAATCTACATCTAGCTAAGTATTTTCCAGCGTTTCGAGACAATAACTCACCTTGGAGCGATGAGCAATGGCGTAGACTGTTGGCTGAATATCGCATTTGTAGTCCGGCAGAAATTGGTAATGCAGTCCTTCGTTGTGCAGAAGAGGCTTTTTATCAAGGTAGACCAGGGGAAATTGAGTTTGAAGATTTGCTGAAACAGCGACAAGAATTCACACCAGCTATGGAACGAGAGTCAGAACAGATGCAGGCAATTCGCAATCAGGCTATTTATGCTAAACCTGTAGCTAGTCTGGATGTCTCTCGATTTGCTTATCAGCATCGGGAGTTATTTGGGTGATATGAGTGGAATTTTTGAAATTCAGCTGGTGTCGGATTTTAAAATGCCGATGGTAGAAGTATGGTTGGGATTATTGCTGGGTGGGTTTACATTAGAACAACGTGGTAATTTTATCACAACCAAAATGTTTGGGTGAAAAGCTCAGAAACTACGACTGGTGACATCCTTGGGCGCTGACTCTGAGACTACAGCACCGGCTGACCGACCTCACGGAAGCCCTGTATTTCCCTTACAAATCAAAATCAAGGCTGAAGGTTTGGTCATCAGAATCCTCTGGTTTAGAGTCTGTAGATAGCTCTTTAGTCGGCTGAATAAGTTGGTTTGACTCAGTATTAATCGGAGTGAAAGCTACTTGTTGAGTAGGGAATGTACCCTTTCTGAAAGCAAAATAACAATCAATGATAAAGTAAAGCGTCTCCAGGTAACTTTTACCTAATTGCTGTGATTCGGCAAATATCCGCTCACGATAGCTATCTTTGATCCGAACTTTTTCCGGTGTCAAGTCTTGTTTGTCTGTCATTGTTATAGCTTCCCAGATGTGTTTGGTGAATTCTTGCTCATAATGGTTTTTGCCATTTCTAGAAGCCCAAAAACATTAGCTTCCACTGGATTATCCAGAATTTTGAAACCGTTCTTTTCTAAGAGCTTCTTAAATCCAGGTAAGAGGCAACCTCCACCTATAGCCCAGATTTCATCCCCTTGGTGCTTGGCATCAAGTGTCAAATTCACCACTTTCTTCAAGTATTTTTCATACCAATCTTTCAAACAAGCACTGTATATATCTTTGATATCGATGTCACGGCTGTACTTGGTATGTCCCATTTCCAGACAAAATCGAATCTTGGATGCATCCCCGATTTTTCCCCCATTTAGATGTTTCATTTTTTGGGAAATATCATCAATGAGAACTTCTACACCGATGGGGTAGGCGGTGTGAACTTCTCGCTTCCCCTGGTTGTAACGAGAATACAGAGTCGTTCCATTGCCAAAGTCTAAAATGGTTAATTTTTTCGGTAGTTGATGCCCAAACAATGCACCCATCCCCTCTAGCACAATTTTCAGCACTTCTACTTTCACCTCTGATTGTTTACCAGCAAGTATTGGCTGATATTCCCCACTTAGTACTTTTTGCAATTCGTCAGCCAGACCTACATCATGTAAGCTGACGACTAATTTTAAGTGCCAAGCCTTACGGTGTGGTAGATGTGCCAATGCACCCAATAATGTCAACAACGCATTATTGACTTTGTTTTCATTGTTATCCGTGTTCCGGTCAAAATGATAACCTGTACGGAAAGCTGATTCTCCGACTGTGTAAGCAGTGCCGTTAAAAACTACTCGTCCGGGTACATCTTCCATCTCGGCATTGGTTATATAGCTGGGGACACGAACTACTTCAAAGCCATCGACTAAAAGTTTTAGGCTTCCATAACCGTTATCAAAGCCAGCAGGAAAAATTTTTTGTAAGGTATGAATGTTCGACATTGGGGGAAAGGTAATACGGTTCAATTTGTAAAAGTTATCAGTTGAGAAGATATGAGGGAGCAAAGGAGAGAAGAATAAAATAACTACCTCTTTTTTCTCCAGCCTCAAGAGCTTATCATACCCCCTTGGGGGCTAAGTGGGGTATAAAGTGTCAAACAGTCAAATATACCCCACAAAACACCCATATATACCCTATACAGGGGTCAAATACTCATCGAAGTCCTGAATCATTTTTGGGGTACATATAGCCCCTATAAAGCCCCCATGAGCATTTGTGAAGTTTTATTTTCTGAATAAAATAAAACTGGTTTACTAGATTGCACTATTATGCAATTTAGTTATTGCTGAATGACTAAATTCAGTCTTGACTAAAATTACCAACAAACAAATAGGACAAAAATCTATCTTTACATCTATCTTCTCGAAGAGTAGGACTTTTTGAGAGCTAAAGTAATGACTAAATAGCGTTAATTACAATTTAGTCATTTGTAAATGACTAAATTACATAATGACTAAATAACTTAAAAACAACATTATGCATTATGATATTGACTAATTTACACAATGCTGCTGGTAGTCAGTAAAATGTTAATTCTTACTTGTGCATCCTTGTCAGGTGGCCAGGGAAAAACAACTGTTGCAATCTTGTTGGGTAGAATGCTTGCTCAAACAGGACAGCGTGTACTGATGATTGATGCCGATCCCCAAGCGAACCTAACTTTTTACCTGGGGCACGAAGTTCAGCAGAATCAACCCACGCTTCTAGAAGTTCTCAAAAAACAGATCAATACTGAAGACGGTATTTATGAAATCGGAGAAAACCTATGGTTAATTCCTGCTGATGATGGATTAGATAATGCTCAAGAATTTTTGTCTGGGAGCGGTATGGGAGCTATTGTTCTGAGCAAACGCTTAAAAGAGGTATCAGATCTATTCCAATACTGCATTATCGATGCACCACCTCAGCGATCGCAAATCTGCCTTACATCGTTGGGGGCAGCTGACCATATCATCATTCCTGTAGAAGCATCATCCAAAGGTGTAAATTCTCTCATCCGAACTCTAAGTTTAGTTGAAGAACTTCAAGAAATTGATGCTTTTTCAGGGATAGTGCTTGGCATCTTGCCATTCAGAGATAAATGGGTAGGTAATAACCAAGTCGCACAAAGTAAGGCGAGTATCAGTGCAATGCGAACAATTGCCGAAGAAATAGTCGTTTTACCTTCAATTTTAGAATCTGAACAATTTAAAAAGGCCATAGATAAAGGTGTAAGTTTGTCCTCTCTAGGCTTTGAACAACTCGAAACTCCCTTCCAACAAATTATCGAGAGGTTACAAAAGAATGTCTGATGTTTTTGAGCGCCTTAAGAAAAAGACACGTCCAAGTGTCCCAGCACGGGATACAACACTTGTAAAAGTACAACACGATAACTTACTAAATGACCAAATTACTGAATTTAGTCATTTACCTGAAAAACCAAAACCGGATTTAGATAGTGAGGAAGTAATAAACGATAAGGTAAGCACTTCTAATCAAGAAGAGCAGTTAGAGTTACCGCAGATCATCAGGCGAACAATCAGGTTAGAACAGGACATTGATACCAAACTAGATACGTTTTGCAATGTAAATAAAATTACTAGAGATACTTTCCTAGAAGGTGCATTTATCGTCTGCTCAGAAAATGAGGAATTATTGCAAGAGGTATTAAACCAAGCTAGAAAACGTTATCAACAGCGTAAACAAGCTGGTGAACAACGCAAATTTCAGACATTGGCTAAGAAAATTAACGTTAACGATTAAGTTAACCCTAAGTAGAACGGTGTGAAAAATTCAATGTTTGTAGTAAGGACTTTAGTCCTAAGAAAAGTGCTAAAGCCCTTACTACGAGCCAATTTTAGCTAACGTTATATTAGTTGACATAGTTTGATTTATTCTCACCGACTTACTTAATCCATCCGTGAGAGGTTGTGACTTTGATTATAAATTAAGCAAAAAGTTCAATTTATGGTTTCTTATCAGCTTTTGGTGATAGTGATAGAAAAGGGTGGTCAGCTACTTCGCTTACCGCGTTGGCGATGGGCTACGCCCCACAGTAGGTGACATAGATGTCAGTTTCCATTTTGGAGTAGCGATCGCTCATCGGGCTGTGTTAATCCGGTCGTTGCAAGACTAAAGCCGTTACTCGACTGGGGGTGAGAGCACGTTGGGAAGAAGAGCTTACTTTGGGGGAAGCGTCTTTTGTTAAACCTTCAAACTGAGCGCTCCTCATCAGAAGGCTGTTCAGTGAGAGTATTGGCTGCCTCAAGTAAAAGTTCCACAGTTGTTGCCAAGAGCGTTCGTACACGAGTTAACTGATTTCGGCGCTCAATCCCCAGCCGTGCTTCAGTGTTTCGCGGATCGTCATCATGGCTTAAATGAACAACTTTCACTTTCTGCTGTTTTTCAGATGGTTCAAATATTGGCTCAGGAGCAGTGAGTTTATTGTATCCATAAACTCCACTTGGGCGCTTCACATTATAATGATGTACTTCACAGCCACCAGGAGCAATGTAGCATCCTTCTAGATTATTTAAGAAGTGAAGCAATTGTTCTACACAGGCGGCGATCGCTTCCATTTGTGCAGCAACGCCCAGCGATTGTGCACTTTGAGGACAACCTCTTGACATCAGCATCATCACTGCCGCTTCGCGGCGCGTGGTTCTAAAGGTTTCCTCTCTGCGTTCCCACTCCTGTTGCCGTTGGCAAGACGCAATCTCCCGCACGCGAATTAGTTCGATTTCCTCATCTGGAGTCAATTTAATAGCTGCTCCACAGGTTGTATAATTGAAGCATTCTCCAGGGTCAATACCCGGTTGCAACATCATTGAGGCACAGTCAAAGCCAAGTCCACATATCTTACGCGGCATGATTTCAAATTAGTTCTAGCTTAATAAACTTATTTTAATAGCTAGAACAAAAGGCTATGTGAAGGCAAATGGTATTAATCGGAGTTTATGTCGGATAAAAGATAAGGGTAGCTTATTTTATATTGTAGTCTTGTATTACGATTGTGACTTACACCATAAGTTGTCCGCGACGGACAGCTTATGGTTGAAAATGGTGTGACTTAAAGGAAAAGATTGCCGAAAATTAAAGGATAAGCTTGCCGCATCAAAGCCTGAAAGCCTGATTATTACGATTTGTGCCAAGTAGGTGTTGGACTCCAGTTAAATGATAAAGTTGCCACCAGTCCAAAGAATTTAAGTCAAAGCCTGCCGTGAGTCCAAGCCATTTTTTTAAGTAAAAATGCTCAACGCACAAGAGTTTGATAATTGGTGTCACCGCCTCAAGATATCAGGACAAGCGCGTTCTGTGATTGAACAAATTCGGTCATCAGAACCTGTGCGGCGAGTCAGAAGCAATGGAATCAACGTTGTTGGCAGTTACTCCAGTATGAAAATGGGCAGAACAATTCAGTTCGAGTCCCATAAAGTGGAATTACCAGCAAGCGAAGAATATGAGCAAGACAATGATGTTTTGGAATACTATGATCAACCCTACCGTCTGTGCCTAAAAGTCAAAGCCAAAAATGGCAGAACAGTAACAGTGACTCATGTTCCAGATTTTTTTGTCATCCGAAAATCGAGTGCAGGTTTTGAAGAATGGAAGTCCTCTGTTCGATTAGAAAAACTAGCAACCAAGCAACCAGAACGCTATGTTTTTTCAATAGATGTGGGATGGCTAAGTCCACCAGTAGCGGAAGTCGTTGAAGAATTAGGTCTGTATTACCGCCTCCGTACTGATAAGGAAATCAATTGGGTCAAGTACAGAAATCGTCAATTTCTCAAAGCCTACACCATCAAAACCTATCAAATAAATGTGGAAGTTGGGAACCGCATTAGAGAGCAGGTTGCCCTGACACCAGGAATAACCTACTCTGACCTGATTCAAACCCTAACAGCGACATCAGATGAGGTGAATGCCTTAATAGCTAATGGGGAAATTTATACTGACCTGAGTGTTGCTTCTTTAACTGAACCAGAGAGAGTACATTTATTTGTTAATCAAGCAGCAGCTGATGCTTACAATCACTGGTTATTAGAGCAAAAAATTACCGAAGAGAACTCGCTTTTTGCAGCGATTAGTAACCAAAAATCCACAAATTTTACATCTTCTATCCACCCAGAAGCAATAGAACGCTATTTAAAAGCCAGCCCATGTGATTTAGCACAAGCAAACCATCGCTATCAAATTATTACTCAACAAGCAGCAGGTAAACCAACAGATAACGCTACTATATCTGAGCGTACTATTCGTTATTGGAAAGCTAAATTTATCCTGGCTCAAAAGAAATATAACTGGGGATATATTGGGCTGCTCGATAATCATGCAAGCAAAGGTAATAGAAAACCAAAAATATCACAACACACGCAGGACTTCATTGACAAAATTATTGCTGACCACTACGAAACGCTCAAACAAAAAGGGAGAATGGCAGTTTACGGAGTTTTGAAACACGAATGGGAAAAAACCAAGAATCCAGAGGAACTACCAAGCTATGTGACTTTCTGCAACAGAATCAAGCAACGTTCCGGTTATGAACAAACTAAAAAACGGCTTGGTTCTCGTGCAGCTTATCAGCAATCAGCCTTCTACTGGGAATTAGACTTAACCACTCCGCCTCATGGAGATCGTCCCTGGGAAATCGCTCACATTGACCATACACAGGTAGATGTGGAATTAGTCTGCTCCCGTACAGGGCGTAATCTAGGCAGACCTTGGGCTACTTTGCTGATGGATGCTTACAGTAGAAGAATTTTAGCGGTCTATTTAACCTTTGACGAACCAAGCTACCGCTCAATTATGATGGTGCTGCGAATTTGTGTGCAGAGATATTCACGCCTACCTGAGACGATTGTTGTCGATGGCGGGGCTGAGTTCAGTAGCATCTATTTTGAAACACTTTTAGCTGCCTTTGGCTGCACTAAAAAACAACGTCCGCCAGCCAAAGCTCGATTTGGGTCAGTGATTGAACGTCTTTTTGGTACAACCAATACAGAATTTTTTCATAATCTTCAAGGAAACACGCAAATAACCAAACAAGTTCGTTTAGTAACTAAATCAAATAATCCGAAAAAACAAGCAGTTTGGACATTAGATGAACTGTATGCTTTCTTTTGCATTTACAGTTATGAATTTTACGATAATAAGGAACATCCAACTCTGGGGAAAAGTCCGCATCAAGCCTTCACAGAAGGAATAGAGAAGAGTGGACAAAGAAAGATGCAAGAAATTATTTATGACGAGAACTTTAAAATATTTACTCTACCATCTACTCCTAAAGGAACAGCCAAGGTGCAACCATCCCGTGGAATCAAAATCAATTACCTTTACTATTGGTCAATAGATGATTCGTTTATCCAACCAGAAATAGAAGGAACAGATGTCCCAGTGCGTTATGACCCCTTTGATATGGGAACAGCTTATGCTTATGTCAAAGGGCAGTGGATTCGCTGCATTTCCCAATATTATAAATCTTTCCAGAATCGTTCAGAGCGAGAAGTTAAATTAGCCACAGTTGAATTACGTCGCACTCGACAGAAATCTAGTAAAAGAATCAATTTAACAGCTAAGGAAAGAGCAGCTTACCTTGAAGAAGCAGAAGCAAAAGAAGCAATATTAGAACAACGATTACATGATTTAGCTAGTCAAGACGTTCGCTCGATTATTGAAAGCAGAATAACTCAGCCAACAGGTGAAGACCAGAAAAGAAATCAATCACAAAAAGTTAAGAAAGTTGCTAAAAGCAATCTGAAGTCAGAAAAAAGTTTAGAACCAAAAATAGATTTTAATACAATTAATCCATATACGAATGAGGAGTTATGGTAAATACTAATGCACGAGCATTTACGCAAGAAGTCCTAAATAAATCTAGTGAAGATAAGACTTGTTATTTCAAAAGTATTACAGTTCCTCACCGCAAACTTAAAGAAGCTTTAGACAGGCTATTAATTAATATTCTTGAACCTGCGGATACCCTAGTATTTTTAGTTTTTGGTGTAACTGGCGTGGGTAAAACGACCTTGCGACTGCGCCTAGAGAAACTCTTATTGGAACGATTTCTTCCGGAATTACAAGTAAACCCTGGTAAAATTGCTGTCGCTAGCGTTGAAGCTATTCCAGCCGAACGAGGAAATTTTAGTCATAAGGATTACTATATTCGGGCCTTAGAATCTCTCAATGAGGTTTTAATCGAGTATAAGTCTAATTATAAACTCTCTTGGACTGATAACAAAGATTTAGGATTGATTAATCAATCCAATCGTAAAGACGTACCTACTTTGCGACGAGCAATGGAGAAGGTGTTTCGGTATCGCCAGTTAAGATGTTTCCTAGTAGATGAAGCTCAACATTTGTTAATGATGTCCGGTGGACACCAAATGCTGCATCAAATGAATTGGATTAAATCAATTGCGAATCTGACGGGAACAGTACATATCTTATTTGGAACTTATGAGCTTCTTAATTGTTCAACTCTCAATGGACAAGTAGGAAGACGTAGTGAAGATATTCATTTAACTCCTTACCAACTTGATAAGACTGAAGATGTTACTGAATTTATTAGAGTTATTAGAACGTTGGAGAAGCATCTTCCCTTAGAAGAAGAACCTTATTTAGAAAATTATTACGAATATCTATTTTCTGGTTCAGTCGGTTGTGTAGGAATTCTTAAAAATTGGTTGACTCGTTCATTGCGATTTGCTTATGAAGAAGATGCAGCAACATTAACTATTAAACATTTGGAGCAAGGAGCTTTCAGCCAAGGACGAATTAACCAGATTTTTCAAGAATCAGAGCAGGGTCAATTACGCCTCAAGCAAGAGTCTAGTTATTACTTCATAGGAAATTTAACTACTTCTGTTACTCCTGATGTAGTACAGGGAGCTTCTCTTAAGAAAGGACGTGTTGGGAAACGAAAACCAAAACGAGATCCTGTAGGGACACAAGATAATGAAAGTTGATGTTAACAAAACTGATGAATTATGGGACTTAGAACGCCCTAAGATTCCACCGCGTAGTTCTTTATTCCATCTTGAACCGATAGGAATCGGAACGCCTTATGTGGAGAGTTTAACTAGCTACGTTGCTCGTTTAGCCGAAGCTCATAGTGTGGCTGTGGGAACTTTAATCGCTGCTGAAATTCAAAAAAAATTCTCTAAATCAGATAATATACAACAGTATTATTACCCTAGTTTAGTGAAAGTATATGGACAATATTATATTAAATCTTTAAATGGAACTTCTGTAAAAGCCAAGCAATTCGTAGCCACTTTGAATCAACTTACTCTGCGCGATGATTTGGAGTTTTTAACACTGCTGACTTGGGCAGAAGTTTTGCCATCTCAAGAGTTACTTAGGACTGATTTTGCATGGTGTCCCCAGTGTTATCAAGAATGGCGTGATAGCTCAAAAGTGATTTACTCTCCTTTATTATGGTCGCTTCAATCTGTCAACATTTGTTTGGAACATCATCGACCTTTGCAATCTATTTGTCCTCAGTGCCATCAAAAATTTGTACCTCTTTGGCAGACGACTCGTCCAGGGTTTTGCTTAAAATGTGATGCTTGGTTGGGTGGACATTATCCTTCTGTTCCACAGCATTGTCCAGATATAGCTCAATCTTTTGAATGGGACATTTGGGTTGCTAGTGCTTTAGGAGAATTGCTTTCAAAAGCTGTTTTATTTAACTCTATACCTCCAAGAGATAGTATTAATAAAGCTATCAAGCTTTATGCTAATCAATTAACCAATGGTAATATTTCAGCTTTAGGTCGTTTCTTGGGAGTCAATCATTATAAATTTCTTCATTGGCATCAAGGTTCAACAATTCCTATTATTTCTGAGTTGCTGAAAATCTGTTACACACTCTCTACTTCTGTTGCTGATTTTCTCCAAGCCAAGGTTAATCCCGTAACTCTTGATAAACTAGCTATTTTAGCTTCTAAAACTAGCCAACGCCGAAGGAAATCTTCTGTTATTTATAGCAGTAAACAAGACATTGAAGCTACAAGAGCAGCAATGCAACAAGCATTATTTGAAGAACCTCCCCCAACTCTTACCCAGTTAGCTTATCGTCTTAGATATAAAAGTTACAGCCCTTTAACTCATATTTCAAAATCTTTAGCCACTGCTATTAAGAAAAGAGCTACTGATTATGCAACTTTAAAGCGTCAGGAGCATATCCGAGAGCTTTTACAGGGGGTTATTGACAATAACATTTCTCCTCCACCGTCCCTCAGCGAAGTAGCCAGATGTCATCATAATGGTTTAGCTACTTTTTACCTCTATTGCCCAGACCTTTGCCAAATTATTGTTGAGCGATACAAACATTACCATTTATTACGTCGCTTGGAAGTGATTCAACAAGGTTGTTTAGAAGTTCAACAAATTGTTCCACAACTTTATGCTCAGGGTATTAATCCTACACTTAAAAATATTCGCCAGTTTATGGCTAAACCCTCTGCTTTATGGAAGAAGGAAGTCGTAGATGCTTTCTGGGAAGCTCGACGTTCAGTTGAAAATGCTTAAAGCCAGTCTATATCAGGGTTCGGCAAGCTTATCCTTTAATTTCCGGCAATCTTTTCCTTTAAGTCACAAATGGAGCTTTAAAACCTGCTCTTTTTGGGCTTTGATACGTAAATTTAGTAGTTTCAAGTTTTTCAAGCTGCAAAAATATAGATATTTTCGGTCACTTTATGCTTTATTTTTGAACTTTCGGTCACGTTATGGTTTCAAAACCTATATTCGCAGAGCGATCGCACTACGACAAATCAAGTATTTCAGCCTTCGTTGCGGACAGTTTATGGGGGAAAAAACGGTCACTTTATGGTGTAAGTCACAACGATTGTCACTGAAAGCATATGTAGAGGAATAAAAAAGTTCAACAATAAATAATAAAGTCCAACAATAAATAAAAAAGTTCTACAATTTCTGGATGTGCATGGTCTGGGCAGATCCAGAAAGGTAAGCTTTATGGCGAGAGGTAGGCAGGAGTGGACTCAAGCCAAGTTTGAGCGCTACATGGCATCACCGTGCCAAAACGGGAAAATTGTACGCTAAGGCTGGAACTTATATCACATAAGCATTTCAGCGATACTTATTTTCTTTAACCCGCAAAGGACGCAATTGATCAAAACTGGTCGCCTGCTTCAAATTCCAGACATAATCACCAGTGAGATTGATATGCTCCCAACCCAACGGTGACAAATGTTGCAAATGTTCTTCAGGAATATTCATCCCCTGTTCCTGCAAATAATCCACGGCTTTTTCTAAGTACACCGTATTCCACAGAACAATAGCAGCAATCACCAAATTCAACCCACTGGCCCGATAGAACTGGTCTTCATAAGAGCGATCGCGCAATTCCCCCAACCGATTAAAAAACACCGCCCTTTTCAGGGTATGTTTCGCCTCACCCTTGTTTAGACCAGCTGTCGCCCGTCGCCGCAGTTCTGGACTCTGCAACCAGGAGAGAGTAAACAAAGTCCGCTCAATCCTCCCTAACTCCCGCAAAGCTAAAGCTAAACGATTCTGCCGAGGATAAGAAGCTAATTTCCTCAACATCAAAGAAGCAGTCACCGTCCCCGTCCGAATTGAACTAGCAAGGCGTAGAATCTCATCCCAAGATTCCTGAATCAATTTCACATTAATCTTGTCACCTAGCAGGGGTGCTAAAACCGAACCAGGGGAACTAGGTTCAAAAGTATACAATTTCTTATCAGGTAAATCTCGCATTCGAGGAGCAAATCTAAATCCCAGTAAATGGCACATCGCAAACACATGCTCGGTATAACCGCTTGTATCTGTATAATGCTCTTGAATCTGTAAATCACTCTCGTGATACAACAAACCATCCAAAACGTGTGTTGCATCCCTAATCGTGGCGTTAATTACCTTAACGTGAAATGGAGCATACTGGTCGGAAATATGCGTGTAAAAAATCACGCTTCTATCCTTACCATACTTGGCATTGATCTCTTCATTAAAACTGCGATGTCCGCCTGCTTTAAACCGTTGACCGTCAGAAGAAGATGTTGTCCCATCACCCCAATAAGCAGCAAATGGTATCTGTGCGTGAAAATTCACTACCTCAGCTAAAGCCTTGGAATAAGTTTCATCCCGAATATACCAATCCGCCACCCAAGCTAAACGCTCAAAGGACATTCCTTGAGTTGCGTCAGCCATCCGCGTTAAACCTAAATTAATACCATCAGCAAGCAAGGCACTTAACAAAACAACTTTATCAGAAACTTGTTCTCCCGAATGTAAATGCGTAAAATGTTTAGTAAATTGTGTCCAAGAATCAACTTCTACCAACAAATCAGTCAACTTAATTCTTGGCAGTAAACTATGAATTTTTCTGCTGAATTCATCAACCTCCTTTGGGACAGTATTGGTGAGAGGAGTGATAATTAATAGCTCGTTTTCTATCCTGACATCAACCAGCTTATTCTCTACAATCATTGAAGAAACAAGCGCTAATTGTTCCGCCAATTCGATTGAGCGTTGTTTAATATAGGTAGTAAAATCCGTTGTTACTGCCACAGGTATAGTGTTAGAAGAACGCATTGACTGCCATGAGCTATCCGGTAACAGATAATCCTCAAAATCTTGGAACTGCTTCGAGCCTGCTACCCAAATATCCCCAGAACGCAAACCACTGCGTAACTCAGTTAAAGCACACATCTCATAGTAGTGACGGTCAATAGTATCGTCCTTAATTACGTGTTTTAACCAACGAGGTTTAACGAAACTAGTGTCCGTAGATTCCGGCACTTTTCGACCTCCTGATATATTTAATTCTTTAATAACCTCCAAAGCTTTTATCACTGCTAGACTGGCAGATGTAGCTTTAAATTCAAAGGTTTCCAACAATTTAGGCGTATACCGTCGTAACTGTGAATAACGGTTATCAAGCAGTTCAAGATAATCAAAATCTGCGGGTCTGGCTAATTTTTCAGCTTCAGCAACAGTACTGATAAATTTCTCCCAATCCAATACAGATTCAATCGCTTGATAGGCATCATTGGACTCATCTCTAGCTGCAATTAATGCCTTGCCCACTTGAGCATACAATCGGACTTTTTCATTAATCGCTTTGCCATCACGTTGAAACTTATCGCCGTGCTGATGCTCACTCTTGTTAAACAATTTACCCATCATTTTATCGTGCATTCCAATGGCATAATCAATCAATGAAGCACTCCATTCAATGAGAAAAGCAACTAAAATAGCATAGCGTCTCAATTCATCTAACCTAGATAGGTGAGCAGGTGTAGACTTCGCGCCAGTTCTAGTAAATTGCAGCAGACGATTTTGGTGTACTCGTTTCAAACATCCAGAGTCGAGATTGAGATGACGAATAAACTCCAGTCGTTCCACGACTTTTAAAAAGTTTCTTGGATTAGCCTGACCTGGTGGTTGACGTAGCCAAATTAAATCAGTCAGTTTTTTATCAGGCTGTACAACTAATAACTTATCTAGCGTCGTCTTTTGTAATGTTGTCAAACTTTTAGTCAACTCAAGACATACTAATTTTTGAGCGCGATGTCTGACCTCCCAGGCTAAACGTTCTACCGTAGAAATAGCTGGAATAATAATTTGGCGCAAGCGCATCTCATCAATCAACGCTCCCACAAGTGCCATCCCTTTATCTGACGATATTGCAAAAGGTAATAACCATTTTGAGAATTGCTTGTATGTAGATGTATTAAAAGTATGAAATCCGAAATTGTTTTGAATTTCTGCCAGATGTTCGCGTCGAGTTGTATCCCTTTGGGAATATTCAGTGATGATTGTCGGGTCAAGTTTTAATTGAGATGCAATATAAAACAGTACAGATTCCGGTACTATTTCTCCTAAACTCCAAACACGACCTGGAAAGCGTAGGTAAGATAACTGTACAGCGAAACCAAGGCGATTGTGTGGTCTACGACGCTCTTTGATAACTTTGAGTTCGTCATTACTAAAAGTATAGTAGCGAGCTATATCTCTTGTCGTGATAGAATCGGGGATTTCAGTAAATTGAAGTCGTTGTGTCGGAGATAAAAGTTCGCGCGTTGCCAATTAGATACCTGGATATTCAGTTTTTAAGAAGTAGTTTGATTTTGTTTATAATTCGCGCCACAGTAAGGGCAGAATTTAAATTTCAATGACATAATTGGTTCATTGCAACTAACACAGCGATTCCGTAAAGCTGTACCACAAGCAAAGCAATACTTCGACCGTAAGTCTGTCCACATTGGGTCAGGAGTAGTTCCTGGAGTCCAACATTTAGGACAAAATTTTAACGTAGTTATTGTTTCTGGGGAGACTTTCTTCGCTGCCGCATCTAGGTACTCCGGTGGTATTGCCAACGCAGCAGCTAGACCGCCTTTAGCCTTTTGATTGAGTCTATTAGTTTGTCCACCCTCAATTTTGCGGATGGTCTGGATATGTATTCCCGCTTTGAAACTCAACTCTTTTTGGGTTAAAGAAAGCTGACCTCGCAATCTCTGGACGTAATTAGCAAGCCCTTCTTCTCCCAATGGTCGCGTTGAATGTTCTGTTACAATCATCAAAATATATCTGAAAATATATTTGTTAATGATAAGTTAATATCTAAACCTTTATTTAAATAAATTGTAAAAAGCTCTTCTAAAGTGATGATGACTTTAGCAGCTTTAGCCACCAAGTTTTTAGAACGTCCAGGACTAGCCAAAAGTACTCTGCGTTCATATCAGTCTACGATTATCCCCTTGCTCAAGGAGTACGGTCGATGGTCAATAGAAATCATCGACAGACAAGTTTTGATGGAATATCTCAATCATTTAACTGATGTTTCCTATACGACCCACCACCGTCATCAAGCTGTAATCACGGCTTTGTTCAGTTTTGCTGTTGATATGGGATATCTCAAATCCAATCCGGTTGCGGGTCTCACAAGACGTAAACCCAGTCGAGAACAAGGAGAACACGCTACTGATGAGGCTGTGCGTTACCTTACTCCATATCAATTAAGTATCCTGTATGGTGTCATCAAAAAAGATATTCGTTTGTCTGCATTGGTGCGTTTGTTGCATACCAGTGGCGCTAGGATTGCTGAGGTACTGGCTCTAAATTTAGATGACATAGACCTCGAAGCTCGGAAATTTCAGGTTGTTGGGAAAGGCAACAAGCAACGGTGGTGTTTTTACAGTGAAGTAGCACTCAAGAGTCTAAATCACTACATTGAATATTATAGACATCCTAAGCATCCAGCCCTGTTTACTGCTCAACAGCCAAAGACTTTGGAAGTATCCCGGCTTTCTTACCGCATGGCGCATAAATCTTGGACTAAGTTCATTGGAGATAGTCCTGAACTCCAAGAAATTCGTATTCACGACCTACGGCACACTTTTGCTACAGAGCGAGTGGGATTAATGGGGATTGAAGAACTCAGGGCGCTTATGGGACATGAAAGCATTCAGACAACATTACGGTATCAAAAAGTAACGTCACAACGTGCAGAAGTTGTGGCACAATTGGCGTTAAAAAACCTACCAAATTTTTCTGAATAATTTCAGCATACAACCGACTAAGTGTGATAATAAAAAAATACTTTTGCCAAAACATACCATTCTTGGTGCAGGGAATACATACTACTCTGCACCAATAAAATTAGGGTAATCAGCCACTTAGGTAAAGCATCAGCCATAGCATTGAAAAACAATAAAACAAGATTATCCATCAAGTGACGAAAAGGGAATTTTGTAATGGAAAAAAATCATTCAGATCGCACTCAAGAAATAGCTCTAGGAATTCCAGATTTCGCCGATGATCCTGATAGTATTTCTACGCCTGAATTATTTTTTGAAAATGATGGGATATACGTAAATTGCTGCCACTGCGGAGGCTCAGGCTATTTGTATGGTGATAGTGGCTGGATTTGCCCTGAGTGCGATGGTTCTGGAATTGGGGGGATGAGATAAATTCAAAATGGAAAATGGCGAATTATACAAGGATGGAATCATTGAAGTAACAGAAGTCGAAGATGAGGACGAAGATTTCTTTGAAGTTGCAGTGCATTTTGATGGCGATATTTTTCTACCCAGCGTCATTTTCAAAGGCGCAGATCACGCATTGCAGCAAGCCAAAAAGCTCTACGATTGGCTAGAAGCTAACCCAAAGGAAATCAAGGGGGAGCAACTACATTGGCGATCGTACACAGTTAACCGTGAAATCCTAAGAGAGTATCCAGCTTGCTATTTACCCTACTGCTACTCAAAATACGAGCAGAGTTTAGAAGTCTTTGTTTTTGATCGGGATAAAGAAGCAATCTATTCTGGTTGGCTGAGTGCCGATCCATTACCTTACTATGTTGATAAAGAAGACGGGCTAGTAGTTCTTGGAGATATTTCAGATGATGCTGTGTTAGCCGGATGGTGCAAATCTACTGATATACGCATTCACATTTACTCTTCTCTCTACCAATCAGATCACCAAAGCATGGATTTATACAATGAGAATTACTGAGATTTACGTTAGGAATAATTGTTTAGTATTTTGTACCGATGATGGATGTAAATCAATTTATCATTTATCAAATATTGTTGTAGATACAGGCTTATCAATAGATTCGCTCTCTCCCGAAAACCTACCAGAATCAAGAGTAAAAACAATTATTGAAGCTGAAGGTGAACAAATAGCAATAATTGAAATCAAAGGCCCAGTTGGTAGATTAGAAAATGCGGAGAATTGCCTTGAGGCTAATTATAATGATGCTACCCACAGTTGCTCTTATTGCTTTTCCGGGCAAATAAACAATATTTTAAATCAACTTTTTAGTTAACTTTATGAGGAAATTGACATGAGAAAATTGACAACAAAATCATCAAAAAAAATTGAGTATTATACTTTACAACCAATGCAGTTGCATGGTTGCACAAACCAATCTGGTAATCATTGGTTTCGCGGTGGATTGGTTTTTTACTTAAATGGTGGAAGCACAACTTTGTGTTCTAAGTGCTTTCAAAGAAATTATCCAAATTTATTCCAACCATTGCTGGATAGTTGATAAAAACGGAATTATGACTACTAGGCTATACAAGATTGAATATGTGGAACTGAACCCAGTAGAGGCGGAAGAGTCGGAAGACGGGCTAGAAATTTTAGAAATTATTGCAGAAGTTGACGGTGATGTAGATGACGCTATTACTTTCTGGGCGAAAGACATGGACTGGACTATTGTCAATTACTCTGAATTAATCTCCAAAAAAGAACCGAAAATATATATGGCATCAACAAATTATTTAGAGTTGTAGCCCACAAAGTGACGAAATGGAGATTTTGACCAATTTAGTTTTTTGGATACTGGCATTACTTGAATCTGGCTTGGTTTCATGTCAAATAGTAACAATTAGCAAGCAAAGATAAATGAATAATAGACTGTCTAAATCTTATAGCAAGGGAATAAAAATAAAAAATGAATATCAAGAATGAAAATTATGCTGGTTTTCAAACTTGGTCAAAGCAAGTTGCATCTTGGCGATGTATTACTCCGATACTTTCGATTGACATTGAACGAGAACGTAGTTGCGTGTGGTTTAATGTAGGTGGCGAAAATCGTCCTCTTGTTAGGTACGAAATTTTTTCCAATATGGGTGGTTGGCAAAGTGGTCATGAAGCTAATGCTGCTGCTAATCTATCCGCTTTTTCATTAGAAGAAGCCAAATATTTATACAACCAACTTATTACTGGCAAGATGAATAATGAAGTCAAGTCAATTTTGACTATTGTTGCAATTGCTAAAAAACATGAAAACAGTCCTCAAAATAAAATGGGATACCAGAAATAGGGTTAGATATAGCGGAGCTGACACATTGTTTGGTTTAAATAGCAGTCTAGAAATAAAGTGATTAAACCAAGCAGTGCCTAAGTTTTAGTGACAGGAACACTTTTTTAATATGGATGAAGTTTATGAAGTTTATAAGTTGGAGGATTTGCGGGCGCTTTCGCCTTTAATTTGGGGTCATATTAATCCCTATGGTACTTTTCGTCTGGATCTCAATGTCAGGTTGCCAATTGAGACAGGGTAAATGTGTCTAAAAATACTAATACTAGTATTTTTGAGAATATTATAGCCTGAAGTGATTCATAGCAGTACTTTCAGCCTATCTTGCCTCTGCTGAAAGCTTCGCTGTATCTACGTATCTACGCCAAATTACACCTATAGGAGGCTCAATTTAACTTACGGGTGTTATTGAAAAATGGGTGGCTAAGATGCTTATGGGGGAAGGCTTTTAGCCTTAGCGTACAATTTTCCCGTTTTGGCACGGTGATGCCTGCATTACACACACAACAATAACCAAGAGAATTGCAGTCCAGATTGAGAAACTGTTGAAAACAACCACAGTACAAGCACCGCAGTTGTAGGTAACGTTGATGAACTGGACAAACACTGACAGGTTCTATTGTCCACAACAAAGGGTTATAAATAGGTTTTCCAGCTTCACGCCAGTCTTGATAACAGCCAGAACACCAACGTTGTTCAGTATGGAAAATATGACTGAAGTTAAGCCGCCAGGAGTGCCATTGAAGTAAAGTCAGAAAACTCAGATCAAGCCTAGCAGTTAATTTCTCAACGATGGCAACTACCTTTGAAACATGTTGCGTTCGGTCTAACCAAAATTTAGCAGACTGCTGTTGTAAAAGTGCAGGCTCTCGATGCCAAGCATTGATGAGCATTTTGATAGCATCATCAGCTTTCAAGAAATCGGGTGATTGGTTGTTCTGAATAAATAACGGCGTAATTTTATAGCGAATTAAACTAGCAATCGAGACACCATGTGCAGCAGCCAAGCGCTGTAAGTAACTAGTAAAACTTTCAACTGTGGGTGTACCAAAACCTATTGGTTTAAGAGAATAAAGATGGCTGCGTTTTGGAAGTTGGTTCATCGTTAAGTCCCACGACTCATAATTAGCCAAACTTTCAACCGACATTTTCACCACCTCCAACAGGACGACGTTGAGGTTTAGTATTACCAGTAGTAGAGCGACGAGATTTAGTATTGGTTGTATTGGTTGTCTGGGACGTGCTATGTGTAGCTGACCCATGATGAGATTCTAAACCTAAAGCAATTCTCAAAGCCGAACTATCTGGGGTAAACTCAAGTTGCTTTTCTCCTAATCGTGTTTCGTTGAAGATAATCATGCATTGTTCATGAGAGTAAGCAGAAGATTTTAAATGCGACAGAGTGAGAGTTTTAGCTCCATCCAGTAACGCTGTTGCCAATGCTTGAGATAACCTTTGAGAATACCGACACAACCGAAACTGCGTTCGTAGCAAAAATCCCAGTATTTAAGTAAATCAGGCTCTTCTTCAAAAGGTAAATGACGTTGAAAAGTTTGAACAACACCTCTGAAAGCTTTTAAATCTTCTTCATTCTCGACTTTGTATCGCTCAAAATGAATATCCAGGCTGCGCCTGCACAACTGGGCACTCAAGTTACGAAGTATCAACAAGTCATAAGTACCTGCCAGTACGAATTTGACTTGAGTAAGGTTTGCTAGGGACTTAATACAGTCTGTCTGGTCGCGTAATTTTCGACCACTGGCAACTTTACTGAGATTTTGTGCTTCATCAAGGCAAAAAACTTTCAGACGACGATGTTTAAGAGCAGCTTCTAAGGATGTTTTCAACTTCAAATTAGTAATTCGACCATAACTAGGTAACTGAATGCAAGGGTCTTGGAGAACGCCCAAAGCACGTAGATAAAAATCTTTCCAATCAAAATTACTAAATTCCGGGGTAGCAACTTCGATATTAGCAATAGGAATAAAACCTTTATCTAGTTCCATTTCTTTGTGAAAAGAAGCTAGTAACCTTTGTGTGATGCGACGTAATAAGGTGGTTTTCCCTACACCTGTTGGCCCAAATAAAAAGATTAAAGAAAAGAATCCTGGGTCATCAATTGCATTTTTGAGTTTCTCTGCTGCTATTAATAATTTGGGGTGCGCCATTGTATATTGCTGGAAATAAGAAATTCTGTCAGCAATAGGTAGAGTTAGTAATTCTTGAGGAAAGCTATAATCATGTGCCATTAAAACTCTCCATAATATTCAAGGGTTTCCGTGATATATGCAGTCAAATTGCTGATAGTTTCACAATTTTTACCTTCATTGGTCGAGTCATCTCCTAGACAATCATTATTTTCCTCTGCCGCAAATTCTGCCAAATTTAACTTTGGTTCCGTGATCAAATTATTTTGAATAATTTTGTGAACTTTGTCATGTTCAGTATCGCGCAAGCGTTGTTTGAGGATAGCGCCTTCTTGAGCAAATTTTGAGTTTAAAAATTCTACTAATTCCCGATCATTTATTGTTAACTTACGTCCGTAATTGCGTTGGCGCTGATTAAGTTCTGCACTCGCAAGCCGAATTTCTTTTTCGGAACGTCCTTGGAAGTATTGATAGTAAGAAGAAATGCATTTTACCCACTGTCCTTGTGCTAGTGCATAAGCAATTCCTGCATTCCAAGGGTCGTAACGAACCCACAGCATTGATTTTTCGATTTCTGGATCACGGAATACATCTGCCCAGTAATAAATATTGTGTATTTTGACACCCTTTCCTGGTTGAACTTTACGCTTTCGTTGATCTGGTGCTGGTAGAGTCAGAATCTGGAATAATTCGTCATATGCTACTCTTCGGTGTAAGCGACTTCCACCTGTTGCTAATCCGGTGACAAAAGCATCGCACGGACTAGTACCTAATGCCGGATGCAATCGTTGGTCATAAACCGAATATGCCCATTCACAAAAGGCAGAGTACAGTTCTTCTAATGTCCAAATTGCTAATATTTCTGGACTGACAGATTTGGTAACTTTACGGTGAAGGCGTTTAATTTGGGTGTTACCTTGCAACTCATGAATAAACTGCGTGTTCGCGGTGCCAAATAGTCTTTCAACAATTGAACCAAACCGAGCATGTGCTGGAGGGCGATACTTCAGCGTGCAAGTATAAGATGCTAATAATTGTTCAAAATAGTGACTGTGAAATTCTTTTCCATTATCTACAACAATATTTTGCGGAAACCGTCCAAATCTAGCAACGCATATGCGAATTACCATCATACAATCACGGTAGCTTGGCTCATCGAAGGTCAGATAAACTGATAAAATTCTTCGACTATATGCATCAACCATGAAGGTTGCCCAAGGACGACCTAAATTCTGATGAATTGAGTTATTTGTAGCAATATGACAATTAGTTAGAGATTCGAGTGAACTGACTAATTCAATGTCAATTTGAGTATGGTCAATGTGAACAATCTCAAAAGGGCGACTGCCATGCCGTGGAGTAGTTTGCTTTAATTCCCAATAAAATGGTTCTTCGGAAATAGCCGCTCGATTACCAAGACGTTTTCTGGTTTGATGATGTCCGCTTCGCTGTTTGATAGCTTGGCAAAATGTGATTCTCGATGGTGGTTTGAATGGGGGGTCATGGGTTTGGCAAGCTAAAACAAATGATTCATAAACCCGTATTTTTCTGCGTTGTTTGGGTGTTTCATAATGCTCTAGTATAAAATCGAGCATAAATTCTTGGGTTTGAGAATCAATTTTTGGAGTCCGATTGCCTTTATTGTTATGTTTAGGCAGTAATCCCAGGTATCCCTGTCCATAAATGAGTAAAGCTTTTTGGTACTGAGTGCGCCAACGACGGATTGTGCTGCTTGGATATGCTTTCAGAGCATCTTCTAAGTATGGTTGTATTAAATTGTAGCGACGGTTGGCTTCGATAATATCTTCACAAGTTGCGTGTTTAATAATTTCTGCCGCTGCTGTTTTAATATTTGAGGTTTGTGTTGTCTTATCTCCCACAACTTTCCCTGTATCAATCAATGCTGTAAATGCTAAATTTGGTAGTTCTATAAGTTTGCCATCTGCACGTAATAATCCAGTAGTGGTCGTCCCAGTATTTACTATCTCCCATGACTCTCCATCCCAATAAATATTAGTACCTACTGCTATTTGGAGTAATATTTGATTACTAGTTTGGGTTGTAGATTCTATTGAGTTAAGATGCTCATAAGATAAAGCAACATCTTGGTTAATAAATACGAATACTGTTTCCGGTTGCGAAAGTTTAACTTTATTAAGTTCTACGTAAAGTTTATCTGTAGCAATTAACCAATAAAGTGCATCAGGATTTATTTCTTCATTTTGTAACAGTTCTGTCAGGGTGATTCCTAGATGATTGTTTACTGTGTTTACAATCAAACTTTGCTCGGTTTCGTCTATAATTTCTGATGAGTATCCGAAATAATCTAACAGCCAAATTAGATTTTGTTGGAAGTTCCAATTAATTAGAGCATCTGACCATACATGAAAGTCCAAACCATGACCATGAGCGTATTCTTCACCTGGGGGACAATGCCATTTGCCATCTGAGTTTTTGCAATAGCGATTTGGATTCAATTCGTTCAGCTTGTTAAGTTCAAGTTCTGTTTTGCATTCCTCCCAAAAAGCTGAATCTGTCCGAATTATAAAGAAATCGGGTGTATACTGGTGTCTATTTTTTCGCCCGCTTTTGCTTTGATAGACTAATTCTATTGCTGGCGGTTGGTCGTAATATTCGAGTACGCATGGGTCATGTTCTAGTTCATAAATACGTGCTAATTCGTTATGATGGCTCTCGAATTGAATAGTACATCCCATTTTTCGACTGGGGTAACTGCCACAAACGTTTTTCCTTGCCCCTGTTACTCGACGAGATGGATTGCTGCTGCGAATCTCCTCAATGATTGCCTGCCCTGCTTGACTGAGGTCTTGTTGACGGCACCAGTTGTTAAACTCAAGGTTGTCAAGCATAATTCTTGGTTAGGAGAGAGTGTTGCGATCATTAGTCTCTCCTACTCTTTATCTCAGCACAAGGCTGTATATTTATGAACAAAGTGTTGAAAATGTTTGCTCAACTTATACTTTCTAAATCATATTTTTGCTCAACTTATGCTTTCAAAACTCCTATATTTATTTTTTCCTTCTGACATGGTTAATACGGTTTCAAGCAATCTGTTGCTCAACTTATGCTTTCAAAGTTGCTCATTTTATCCTTACAGTGACAATGGTTGAAGTCGCAAGTCGGAGGTCGCAAGTCGCAAGTAAGAATGAAGAGTCCTGAGTTGAAAGACTGCCCACAAGGGACGGGACATTTACCGAGTGTGGAAGTACTGAGTATGGTAAACAGAAGTAAAAAAGGTAAAGGCAGTGAGTGAAAATGGAGACAAAAGCATTAGGATCACTGACAGAACAAAAGCTTTTGCAATTAGAATTATCAAAGCTTGTAGCTTTCTTGATGAAAAACCGGGTGTTTGCCGTACCCTTTCTAAGCAACTGTTACGTTCTGGTACCAGTATTGGTGCTAATGTACACGAATCTCGTTCGGCTCAGTCCGATAAAGACTTCTTGCACAAAATGGAAATTGCTTTGAAAGAGGCACGTGAAACTGAATATTGGTTAGAAATTTTAATTGAATCTGAGGTTGTTGAAAAAGATAAGTTCGCTCAATTGCTAAAAGAAGCCAATGAAATAGCGAAAATACTCATTGCCTCTACCCGCACAGTTAAAGATAGATTAAGTGGCAGCAAATCCAACGGCAGGAGGATGAAGGCGGCAAGCGAGAATTAATAGTTTAACTCCGAATAAAGAATAAATATATTTTCATTACTTGCGACCTGCGACTTGCGACTTAAAAAAGATGCTTTATTACAAATTAGTAGGACATACACCCGTTGCTGTTAATTCATTGTCAGAGTGGCAAGATTATTTACAATCTGGAAACTGAGTCAATAGAACAATGGACAAATTAAATGAATACCGGACAAAAGTTAGGCAACTGTTAACTAAATATCTTCAGTACAAGCCTAGTTACGGAGATGTAGAAGTCGAACAGATTTTTGATACAGAACATGACCATTATCAAATTATTAGTGTTGGATGGAATAATCAAAAGCGGATTTATGGGCCAATAATGCATTTAGATATCAAAAATAATAAGATTTGGATTCAACAAAATACAACGGAAGCGGATATTGCTTTAGAATTAATGGAAATGGGTATAGATAAACAAGATATTGTCATCGGTTTCCATACTCCAAAAATGCGTCAAATCTCAGGATTTGCTGTGGAATAAAAGCGAAAATAATCTGATGAAAATATTTTTTTATAATAAAAACTATCTGATTTAAAATGAATTATAGTGCAGATTTTTTACCACCCATTAAATTAATTTCGATTGAGGATGCCGCACTCACTAGAGAGATAGGAAGTAGTAAAAGACTCACAAAAACAACTCCACCAACCGATATCCGATGGGTAAAGGTGCTAGAGTTTTTACGCAGCAACAACCTTGCACTCAATAGCCGCAAGCTTTATGAGCGCGAACTCAAACGATTTTTGGCTTGGAGTGAGCTTCACTATCATGAACTGCGTCCACGTCACCTTGCGCTATATAAAGAATATCTCCGTGATGAAATACTGACTGATGCAGGTAAACCCCTTTCAAAAAGCAGCATCAATGCCGGAATTGCTGCCCTTAAAAGCTTTTTTAAATGGATGTGCTATACGTATCCTGAAATTATTGCTACTAATCCTACACTGGGGATTAAACTGGAAAAAGTACCACTGCCACCAGCCCAGAGTTTAACCCCAGAACAGATGGAACAGGTTTGGTCAGCCTTAGAGTTATTGGGAGAAACAAAGCAACGGGATACAGCACTCGTTCACATTCTCAGTCATGGACTCCGGGCAGGGGAAGTTGTACAGCTAAATGTTGGGTCATTTGATGGCAAGCTGCTGTTTTTACCAGACACCAAAACCAATGAACCACGCTTAGTTCCATTGCGAAAAGAGAGTCGGGAAGTTTTAGCAGAGTATTTGCTTACGCGCGAACAGCAAGGAGAGGTGTTAAACAGCCTTAGCCCATTGATGGTTTCACACCATGCTTCATACAAAGGTGAACGCTTGAGTTATCACGGCATTTACTTCGCTGTAGAAAAAATTGGTGAAATAGCTCACATTGAGGATTTGCACCCTCACTCCTTTCGCCACACCTATGCCACTTACTTATTGCTATTGGGAGTTGACCCCAGCCATGCACGAAAATTAACAGGGCATCAAAGCGAGAAAGCGTTTCGGCGGTATACCCTTCGCAGCGAACAAGAAGCGGCGATCGCTGCTTACTATCGTGCAATCGGAGAGGAAGTGGAGTAAAGTATGCCCAAGCCACTCGATCCCAAGTGTCAGTTATGTTCCAAACTACCAACTGCCCAAGCCAAGGTTTTACATGGAACAGCAGGGGACGGGTGTTGGAATCCCAAAGTCTGCCACAATCGCCGTTCGTTTTACCGCCACCGCTCCCAGAAGAATTCAGCAGAAATTGATTCAGTAACAGTCGAACCACCAGCAACATATTTTGCAGTGCTGTATTTGTATAAAGAGCCGGGGGATAAACCACTACACGCTATGTCGGCAGAACTCTGGCTTGGGCAAAAACCTGTTTGTCGCCTGGAACCAATTCACTGTTTTGGGCTAACGGCTGGTAAAATACGCGCCTATACAGATCAGGTGTTGCAGGCTTTTGCAAAACAATACAGTGTTTCACTATATCAATATAAGGATATGTTTGAGATTACCTCAAGCTACTGCCCAGTGCGGCCTTGCCCCTTGCATCCAGAATCGTAGAGATGACCACATACCGCCAATTAACAATCTGGGATGTGCTTGATGAGTTGTCCGAATCTCCACCAACTTCTTCCCTTGATGCTGTATGGGAGTGCTTGGATACAGAACTTCATGATTTACCTGTTGAAACACAATTATCAACCGCAGGTATTGCTTTCAATCAAATTGCGGATATTCTTAAGTCTCGTGCCGAAGTGCTGTTGCAAGATACCCACGATCGCAATAGTCTTTTGGGGCCAATTGTTAGCGCCGATCTCTTTGTTGGTCTAGTGCGGACAACAATGCACCTAGATTTAGATGATTTGATTGAACCGGAAACACCACAAACCTTTAAACCACACGGCCCACACCAATTTTCATATCCTAACCAGGAGGGTGATTCTGTAGCAGCACCTGTTGAAAAAGCGAATGTTTTGGTAATGCTCGATGAGGTGACGAGTTTAGAAGATGTCCACAAGCTGGCGGGTGATGAACATGTGGAAAAATGGCTTAGTGCGATCGCTAACTACCTTGCACATATTAAAGGTGAGATTTCTTTAACTCAACTCCAAGGTGGATTAAAAATGCCTTTGGTAGAGGTTTGGCTGGGACTGTTGCTGGGTAATTTTACATTAGAGCAACGTGGAGATTTTTATAGCAGCCAGGATATTTGGGTAATTACAAACGCTGATAAACTTGTTATAAAATAGGCTTATAGCTAGGATAAAGTGGATAAAAATAGTCTATAAATTAATTTTTGGCTATTAAGTAGTAGAAATTTTTGTATGAACAATTCAATTATTTGCTGACAAAATTAAATTGAGAAGATTTAGAGAGCGAGAGTTAAGAAAGTAATTTGCTTTAAACAAACTACGACGAATTTGTGCCAAATCGTAACTTTTAAAAATTACCCAAGGAAAATCAGGGTAGCCATTACCAATAGGAAGAAAATCATTAGCAGGGTATAAAGCTTTAATATAACGCTCTAGTAAAATACGAAAATCAGAACTCATAGGAGAATTTGCATCTCCTATGAATGAGGATTGAAGAATTTCATCCTTTAACAAAAAATGTAGGGGAATAGCTAAGTACTGATCGCTAAAATTACTAGAATCGCTTATTTGCTGAGTGTTACCCTCATTTTGGAGCAGGTGTTCTATAAAATCGATGGCAAACAAAATTTCATTTTTGATATTTTCTGAATAATCACCTTGACTGATATTTTTTAGTGCATTCCTAAAGTTTGTTGTTATATAAGAGCGAATTTGAGAATAAGGATCTATACTATAACGTGATGTTACAGTATGATTATTCATTGGGATAATCAATAATGAACCGTCCATGTAAACCTGCGGACTAATTTCTATTTCTAACAATTCAGCCATACAGGAACATTGGTCAAATAAAAAATCCACTCCTAGCTCCAATAAGGACAGCAAGCTAATTTTTTTTCTAGCTGGTTGCTGGACAACAGAAGAATTGGATATGCGAGGAGATTGAATTAGAAACTCGGATGACTTAAATAAAGTAAACAGATTTTCACAAACAAGTTTAATATCCTGGTCATCTGGATGTAGCCGCTGGTGACTTCGTAGTAACTGCATCAAAGATTTAATCCGAGTGCTGAAAGTCTCACCGCTTGAATATATCGCTTTACCACCGACGGGAATCATGGCTACGTTGTGTCCACCTAAATTCCCAGCACCCAAAATTCGCGTCATTATCGCCGCCCGTAAGACGAGTAAAGAACCTATTAAATTCGCGGCGCGGGTACTTTTACTTTGTTGATTATTAGCCCGGATTTCTCACAAGTTTACTGGTTCAAATTTCAACTGTTCCGGTATACAATCTGTTTTATTGGGGGTCATGGCTTAAAACTGCTGAAATTCATGTGCAATAGACATTTTGGCAGTTTTTGACCCCTATTTTTTTCGGCTTGTGAGAAATCCGGGCTAGTGTAGATGCAGAAGCAATAGTATTGCTAACCCGTATGCAGACCATTTTGATTCGCCGTCAGCGAAAGTCTTTCTGGCTCACCTTAGTTGGGTTAGTTTGCATGATTCTGATGTGGCTTATCTGGGCATTATTTATTCAACCGATTAATCAGCAAATTGATACCTGGACTCCAGTTAATGCTCCAAGTAACTGGGCTGACCTTCGTTATCAGTGGCCTTTTTACCATTTGGTTCATCTCGGAATTGCATCGCTGGGGATGCTGGCACTAACCTTATCATTGTTACTCGCAAAAAGAGTGAAATGAGCAGTAGAGTAGAAAGTTACATTAATAACTTAATGACCCAGGTTTAATATTTTTATCACCCTAATTGAATCGTCTGAAATTTAGGAGTCTCAGACCCTTGCTGTGTTGTATCAAATCACTGTACCAAATAGAGTTTAGACTATGACCTGTCTGCAACTCACAATTTTGTACATCGAAAGTGGCAGTGGTACTAAACAGTTTTTTAGGGGTATAAACCATATCATAACTACTGCTATTTGAAAAAAATTAAGATTTTGTTTAAAATTTCATCCTGTTTTCATCGTCAGCGTTCAACATAGAAATATAAGTTCTACTCAACTATGAATAGAACTTATATTTTTTGTAATAGGCTTGAATGAATGACTTTATTAAACATAAATTCCTCCCTAAGAGTGATATTTTGTCATTCTGACACACCATTTGCTACAGCACAAAAGCCAATTTACAAATAACGACGGTGGCTGATGTAATTAGACATTGCAATAGAGCTATACACAACATCCTCTTTATTTGCAATCTCACTAAAATTAGGCTGTAAGCATAACAGAAAATAAGCCTTATTGAGTGAGCGAGTTCATGAAGCAGTACTTACGGTAATTTTGCCAAATTACTCATTCTTTTAGTAGATGTTAAATATGAATTATCTCACCCAATCTTCATCGTTCAAGAACTTTTCTAGCTCTGAATGTAACAATCGTAATAGATACAAAAAGATTGGCTCTGTAGATGTTACCCAAGCACTGGGAAATGTACCGATTGTACGGCTGGGAAACATCTCTCGTGTATGTCTTGAATCAGAATGTTTATTAAAGCTTGAGAGCTGCAATCCTGGAGGATCAATTAAGGAGAAAAATGCGGTTTACCTCGTTACGCGTGCGGAGGAGGAGGGACTTCTTACACCTGGTGGTACGATTATCGAGTCAAGTTCAGGCAATTTTGGCGTTGGGCTGGCAATGGTGGGAGCGGCACGAGGATATCGAGTCATTATTGTAGTTGATGCAAAAACTGCTCCACCGTTTCGGCGAATGCTTGCAGCATACGGTGCAGAACTTGTGGATGTACCTCTTCACGAAGCAGACGAATCAGGCTCGATGCAAAAGGCACGAATGAAACGGGCGAAAGAGCTTGCAGCAACTATTCCTCATGCTTGGTATCCGTGTCAGCACTTAAATCCTCTAAATCTTGAGGCACATTCATACTACACGGCGCGTGAGATTGAAGCTCACTTTCCTTCTGACCTCGATGCTGTGGTGGTTGGTGTTAGCACTGCGGGGCAGATAATGGGAATTGCCCGCTATCTTTTACCCCGGTTTCCTGGACTGCAAGTTGTTGGTGTCGATGTGGAGGGGTCAGTGATTATGGGAACACCAGCAAAACCATACAAGATGACAGGTATTGGGTTATCATTTTTTCCACCTAATCTCGATCTCTCGCTCCTAAGTCGTGCTTATGTAGTGCCTGAAGCGATCGCCTACTCGGTGTGCCATGCACTTGCACGTCGTGAGGGATTACTTCTAGGTGCTTCAACTGGGGCAATTGTGGCTGGTGGTTTGCATCTGGCGCGTGAGCTTGGCCCCGATGCACGTATTCTCATGATCAACCCCGATAGAGGCGATCGCTATCTTGAAACTGTGTATGATGCCAATTGGCTTGACCATCATGGGTTTGCACTGATCGAAGGAGAGCATCTTGATCAGGCGATCGCCTCACTGAGTCCCGTGTATTTTTAGTATCTCATCGGATAGCATTAAAAAATTTCATGAATACCCCACCCCAGCTTGAGGAAGGTAAGAACGCACTTCAAGAGCGATCGCTCCTGACGCTACTTACCCAATTTATCCCTCTTTCTCTGTCCGATGTAGCCATGACTCTTGGCGATCCGCTTCAGACAGCAGCACTCAGTCGCCTTGCATTCCCTCAAGAAACCTTAGCAGGAGTAGGTGTCGTCAAGGCAGTTGCTGTATTTCTGGAAAGCCCCATTATTATGATCCTTCATGCCTCAACCGCACTGGGGAACTATAACGCGTCTCGGCGGGCGCTTTGGAAGTTTACAATGATTGCAGGACTCTCCCTCAGTGGGATCTTTCTGGTACTCACCTGGGAGCCTCTATATAACTGGCTTCTTATTGATGTATTTGGAGTCAGTTCTTTCATCGCCACACGAGGCAGAACTCCCTTTCTTTTGATGTTCCTGTGGCCGTTCGTCATTGCTTGGCGACGATTCTTTCAAGGGCTTCTGATCCGCGCTCGAAAAAGTGTTCCTGTAGGATGGGCAAGTGTTGCACGATTTACTTGGGTAATTGTAGCCCTGGCAATAGGAGTGAATCTTAAAAGTGATGGGGCAGTGCTTGCGGGTATTACTATGATGGGAGCAATACTTATTGAAGCAATGCTAGTCACATGGTTCTGTTCGCGTCTTAGTATTACCTCTATTCTTGACCAGCAGACACACCAGGATATTAAGAAGCTTCCTAAAACCTTTCAAGGTGTCACATTTTACTATTTTCCCCTTGCCTCAACAATGCTGCTAATCTGGGGTGCGAGGGCAATACTCTTGAGTTTCGTTGCTCGCTCATTCGATGGTAGTCTTGCTCTTGCCGTATGGCCTGCTGCCTGGGGACTGGTTCTTTCTATTGCCAACGGTACACGAATGGTTCAGCAAGTAGTAATTTCCTCTTATGAAGAGACTTCAAAGCAGACACTTGCTACTTTCGTAGTTCTTGTCGGTTTGGGTTTTACCTCAATACCGTTTTTTCTAGGGTTTACCAGCCAAGGATTCTCGCTGCTTCGCCAGTTTTTTGGTGATAATCCATCTCTTGTAAAAGCAGCAATTCCAGTCATACAAGTGCTTTCGTGCTTACCCCTCCTCCTTGCACTCCAAAATACATTTCAAGGGCTTTTGATTCACCGCGCAAAGAACTGGTTCATTAATCTGGCAACGTTAATTGCGGCTGCTCTTACCTTGATAGTATGTGGAAGTCTCATTTTTACCGGACATAGTGGAGCTACTTCAGCAGCCTATGGAATGATTGCCGGAATTGTGAGTGAAATTCTGGTACTTATTTTCGCACTGCAACGTCAATAATTCAGTGCAAAAATGGCGTTGCCGAATTGAATGATGAAATTCCAAATACAGGAGCGATCGCACTAGACAAACTACTATGGTGTATGGGTTATAGATGTTTGCGTAGGTGCGATCGCTCCCTATTTCTAATTTACAGTTTTCCACAGACAAGAGACTTAACTATTTAGATAAACCTTTATGCTTCCAAAATTGTTGGTATGGGGTGCTTCGGGACATGCCTTAGTAGTGGCAGATATAATCCGATTACAAGAAAACTATGAAATTGTCGGCTTTATTGACGATCTGAATCCACAGCGTCGTGGCGAAAAATTTTGCGGAGCGCCAATTCTTGGGGGACAGGAACAATTAGATATTTATAATAAAAGCATTAAGTACATAATTTTTGGATTTGGTAATTGTCAGGCACGATTAAATTTATCTCAATTAGTTGAGATAAAAGGTTTTACTTTAGCAAATGCTATCCATCCAAAAGCAACAATTGCTGCTGATGTATCTATAGGAGCGGGAGCCGTCATAGCAGCAGGAGCAATAGTTAATTCTCAAGCAAAGATTGGTCAAAATGTGATTATTAATAGTTGTGCGAGTGTTGACCATGAGTGCGTAATAGAAGATGGAGTTCATATTTCCCCAGGTGTTCATTTAGGAGGAAGAGTAACTGTGGGAAGTGGAACTTGGGTAGGAATTGGAGCGACAGTCATAAACAATGTGCGGATAGGTAGAAATACGCTGATTGGAGCTGGTGCGGTTGTCGTCAATGATCTAGTTGATGGTGTCCTGGCATACGGTGTCCCGGCTAAAGTAATAAGAAAAATCGAGTTATAAGAGCTGATTCGTAAACAAAATCTAAAGAGAACTAAATCTGCCTTGACTAAGGTTATAGGCTAAATCGAGTGTAGTTATGTTGTTGTCGATGAGCCGTCTACCTACAATTGAGAATCCGTATCGCAAACCCTACCCAAGCGATTTAAGCGATGCTGAATGGTTAATTCTCAAGCCTCTTCTACCTACACCTAAGGGGTTTGGGCATCCTGTAGAAGTAGATTTACGAGAAATCCTAAGAGGTAATTTAAAGTATTAAATACTACAAATGCTCTTTGAGCAAAGATATAATAGCGTTTTTTGTCGTATTTCTCGTTGCTTTTCCAGTGTTGATGGGTATTGCGATCGCTTCAGGAGTTTTTCGGCTCGTGGTTTGGTGACAGAAATACTTGGTGGAGTGGTTGTTGGGGATATTTCTGGATTAGCATTGCAAGTTAGTGGGTGAGCTTCATTGCTAATCTCTTGTCCTAATTTCATCCCAATTTCATATCTGTGTGAAAAACTATTAAGTTAAGTGGTTAAGTTGGCTTCGTGAACAAATTACAAGAGTGAAACCGCTTGCTTGCCAAAAGCAGTTCTCGAAATCCCGCTTAAAAAGTCAACCAACGTCTAAGCACAAATCCAGACCATAGTAACTCAAGGACACAAAATAGCGATGGGAATCTCTAACAGTCTCCAACCACCTACAGTAATTCGTTGTGTTTCCGGCACACTCCTGAGCCTTTTATTACTGACAACTCCCACGGCTGTATTAGCTGGTGCTGGACATGACCATAGCGGTGCAAGTTCATTTCAGGGTGGTGGAAGCGAAGCAAGTGGTTCTGTCGAAGTTGATGCCGAAACTGCCCAGAGGCTAGGAATTAAAGTCGAGCCAGTGAAACGACAACGGCTGGCTTTGGGTATTAAAAGCACTGGACAAATTGAAACCTTACCTAGCCAAAAAGTGGAAGTAAATACCCCAATTACAGGGGCAAAAGTGGTTGAATTGTTGGTGGAACCCGGTGCTGTAGTGAAAAAAGGTCAACCCCTTGCTGTTGTCACCAGTCCTGACTTGGTAGAGTTACGGGTTAGTTCCCAAGAAAAACGAGCGGAAGCTATAGCTTCTTTGCAGCAAGCGCAAGCCGATTCCAGATTAGCTCAACAAAATTATCAAAGATATTGGCAAATATCTAACGCCGACATTGCCCAAGCCCAAAGCCAGGTAGCATTTGCTGAAGAAAAATATAATAAGGATTTACAGTTAGCTAATGAAGGCGCTTTACCACGTCGCAACGCGCTCGAATCTCAGACACAATTAGCGGAAGCAAAAGCCAAACTCACCTCAGCCAACAGCAGACGAGATATCATTGAAAGCGAAGCCCAAATGAAACGCGCTGAGTCTGCTGTTCAAGTAGCACAAGAGCGTTTACGTCTTAGTGATTCTGCTTATAATACTAGACTGCAACAAATAGGGAACCGTCCTAACGCCAAGGGATTGGTAACAGTGACTGCTCCCATCTCCGGTAAAGTTGCCGATCGCCAAGTTACCCTTGGTCAAACTTTTAATGATGCAGGTGGCACACTCATGACTATTGTCAATGATAGTCGGGTTTTTGCCACAGCCAATATTTATGAAAAAGATTTAGACAAAGTAAAAGTAGGTCAAAGAGTAAGTCTAAAAGTTGCTAGCTTACCAGACCGTACCTTTTCTGGAAAGATTACACAGATTGGTGCGGTAGTACAAGGGGAAACACGGGTTGTCTCAGTACAAGCTGAAGTAAATAACCCAGGCGGACAACTCAAACCTGGAATGTTCGCCGAATTAGAGGTACTAACAAACCAATCATCCGCACCTATTTTGGCGGTTCCTAGCTCGGCTGTAGTCGATGCGAATGGGAAAAAAATGGTCTACGTCCAAAATGGGAATGCTTTCCAATCTGCGGAAGTGACCTTGGGTCAAACCTCTGGGGACATGGTTGAGGTGAAGACGGGTTTGTTTGAGGGAGATGCGATCGTCACCCAACGTGCACCCCAACTTTACGCTCAATCATTGCGGGGTGATAGTAAACCAGAAGAAGAACACAACGAAGAAAGTGGTTCTCATGCAGAAGAAACTGAAGTTAAAACTAACAGTTTCCCACTACCTTTGTGGTTAACAGCAGGTGGAGGAGTAGCACTTGTAGTAGCTGCTTTCATGGGAGGTGCTTTCTGGTCTAATCGTCGTACCCGTTTAGTACCAGCAGGTAATTTAGAGTACGACGGGTTCAATTATGAAACAGAGGTTTATCTCGACAACCACAAGCAACCAACCCTGTCTACTTCTGATAAAAATCTTGAGGAGCATGATCGTCCTCGACATTCAGATGGTGGTTAGTGATTAGCGAAGTTGCAGATAATACCTGAAGTTTGGTTCTGTTAAATTTTCTAACATCAAACCAACCTACAGCAAGACTATTTAGATTGTGAACAGACAGTTTATAAATCTCACGCTCCAGACGTAAAGAGTATAAGAATGTAGTTTGTTCATATCCTATTTAGGAATAGTTCGCTTTGGGCTGATTTGGGGCTTAATGCTAGCAACAGCCACACCTAATATTTAAATTTACTTACTCGTTTATCACGAATAAATAAACCTTTCGTCATTTCTTAACCAAAAACCAAATGATTAGTACAGTTGCTAGATGGGTAATTTCTCGACGCTGGCTCGTAGTAATTGCTGCGCTCATTTCCACATTAGTCATCATCTTTAATACCATCCCCAAAATGCCGCTGGATGTTTTTCCAGCCTTTGCACCTCCCCAAGTCGAAATTGAGACAGCAGCCCCTGGACTAGCACCAGAAGAAATCGAATCTTTAGTGACATTACCAATTGAAAGTGCCATTAATGGAACTCCAGGCTTAACTACCGTTCGTTCCTCTTCTTCAGCCGGACTTTCTGTAGTCAGAGTTGTTTTTGGCTGGGGAACAGATATCTTTCAAGCCCGCCAGTTGATACAAGAACGACTGCAACAAGCCGTAAGCAAGCTACCAGAAGGAGTCGAAACCCCACGAATTGCTCCCACTAGCTCTCCCATCGGTACTGTATTAAAGTACGCCTTGACTGTGGAAGGCTACGGCAATAATCAATCTGCCACTAAAATCGACCTCATGGAAGTCCGCAGAATTGTTGATTGGCAAGTGACGAATCGCCTTTTAGCAGTTCCCGGTGTCAGTCAAGTACTTGTGTATGGCGGTGATGTGCGTCAGTATCAAGTGTTAGTAGACCTCAACAAACTACAAGCTTTTAATGTATCTTTACAACAGGTAAGTGAAGCTGTACAGGCGGCAAATGTCAATGCTCCTGGTGGCTTTTTAACTACTCCTGATAAACAAACTTTAATTCGGGGAATTGGGCGGATTGAATCCCTTGATGATCTTCAACAATCCGTCATTGTCGCCCGTCAAGGAACGCCCGTCCGCCTGGGAGATGTCGCCCAAGTGCAAATTGGTGGTGCTGTGAAAATCGGCGATGGTAGTTTAAATGGGAAAGATGCTGTTGTGGTGATGGTGAATAAACAACCCCTAGCTGATACTCCCACCGTCACCCGCGCTATTGAAGCCGCAATATCTGAGCTAAAAGCAGGTTTACCGAAAGAAATTAAAGTAAATCAAACCTTCCGCCAAGCAGATTATATCGATACTTCGGTGGAAAATGTCAGGTCAGCCTTGGTGGAAGGTAGTATCATTGCAGCAGTTATCCTCATCCCTTTTTTAATGAATTGGCGGACTCTTGGAGTTGTGCTGTTGAATTTTGCCCTAACCTTTATATTTTCATTGCAAGTATTATCTTTTTTGGGCTTAGGGCTGAATACAATGACTTTGGGAGGATTAGCGATCGCCATTGGTACAGCGATCGATGATGCCATTGTCTATGCAGAAAATGTTTTTCGTTTATTACGACAAAATAAATACTCTCCCAACCCTAGTCCAGTACTGGAAATTGTTTTTGAAGGAGTACAGGAAGTCCAGGAATCTCTGATTGGGGCAACTTTAATTACTATTGTCGTCTTTTCTCCAATATTTGCCCTTGCTGGTGTGGAAGGTCGGATTTTTGGCCCGATGGGTCTTAGTTATCTGGTGGTAGTTGTAGTTTCTAGCTTAGAAGCGCTGCTTGTAAGTCCGGCTTTATGTGCAATTTTATTACCTCACAATAAAATGTCAGTCAGGGAACCCTTTGTACCAAGAGTTTGCAAAAGGATTTATTACCTTTTTCTCGATTTTGCTATCAGAAATTCGGTAATTGTTATTACTGTGGCTGCGGCGGGAATGATAGCAGCAATTATAATTTTCCCAACTTTAGGACGAGCATTTTTACCTGAATTCCAAGAAACAACTTTGGTAAATACTTTAGCACTTTACCCAGGTACATCTTTAGAAGCTACCAATAGTGCTGCTTTTGCTTTGGAAGATAAACTCAAAGACGACCCTAGATTAAAGTATATTCAATTACGCGCCGGACGCGCCCCCAATGATCCGGATGCTGCACCTGTGAATTTGGCTCACCTTGATATTGGGTTGAGTGACAAAGGAATGAAAAATCGCGGAGCTACCGTAGAATGGTTGCGGGAAGAGTTTAACAAAATACCAGGGGCTGCATCCAATATTGGTGGATTTATTGCTCACCGTATTGATGAAATTTTGTCTGGGGTCAGGAGTCAAATCGCGGTCAAAATTTTTGGTTCCGACTTGGAAGAACTTCGCAAGCTTGGAAAGCAAGTTGAAGACGCAATAAAATCTATTCCGGGAATTGTAGATTTACAACTCGAACCACAAATTCCTATTGAACAAATTCAAATTAAGTTTGACCGTGTTGCTGCATCTCGCTACGGTTTAACTATTGGACAATTATCTAATATTATTGAAACTGCGCTCAATGGAAGAGTAGTCTCTCAAGTTTTAGAGAAGCAACAAAGCTTTGATTTGGTTGTGTGGTTGCAACCACAGTATCGCAAAAATCTACAAACAATTGAGAATTTGTTAGTTGATACCCCTGATGGTAATAAAATTCCCTTAGCTAAAGTTGCTACGGTTGCCTATGGCACTGGGCCTAATACTATCAATCGGGAAAATGTTTCGCGTTTAATTGTGGTGTCTGCTAATGCTAAAGGTAGAGATTTGCGCTCTGTAGTGACAGATATTCAAAATAAAGTTAAGGCACAAGTTCAACTTCCTTCAGGTTATTTTATCCAATATGGAGGTCAATTTGAAGCAGAAGAACGAGCTTCACAAAATATTCTGGTTTTCGGTGCTATTTCCTTTGTTGTGATTACAGTACTAATGTATCTTTCTGTGAAATCAATCGCTTCAACAGCAATGATTATGATTAACTTGCCCATTGCATTAGTGGGTGGAGTAATTGCGGTAGCTTTTACAGGTGGAGTTGTTTCTGTAGCCTCATTGGTGGGGTTTGTAACTTTGTTTGGTGTGGCTACTCGAAACGGATTATTATTAGTAGATAATTACACGACAAAAGTTGCGTTAGGGATGTCTTTAAAAGAAGTATTAATTGCTGGGTCAATGGAACGACTCAACGCTATTTTGATGACATCTTTAACTTCAGCTTTGGGTTTAGTTCCGTTGATAATTTCAGTGGGGCCAGGGAAGGAAATTTTGCAACCTCTTTCGATTGTGGTGTTGGGTGGGTTGTTTACTTCTACGGCGTTAACTTTGTTGGTTTTACCTGCTTTGTACTCGAAGTTTGGTAGGTTTTTGTTACCTAAGCGAAGTGCGACTGTTGTGGAAAATGGGAAGGTCGCGGAATCTGTGTTGGAAAATTGATTTTGGGGATAGGGATGAAATGCGAATTTTACAGCTTTCATCTCCTGAAACAATAAACTGCCAAAAATATTCACCCTTCCTTTGATTTGTGAAAATTAAAAATATTAAAAGCTTTGATAACTATGTCTCTTGTTTAATGAGTAACTTTACACTTTTTTAAATTTTATTCAGGAGGCATAAGCCAGGAGGAACCCACCTTTAAAAAAGTGAGATTCCAATAAGGACGTTTTATACTTCTCTGCGAGACGCTGCGCGAACGCTGCAAGCAGTTTCAGTATAATTATTGCTTTTTACTGGGCTTTAAACCAGAACTAAGTTTTAATTGATACTCATAACCTCCTGCCCCCTGCCTCCTAACTCCTGCCTTTTAGTAAACTCTGGAAAATGTCACGATAATTACTTTAGATAGAGCTAACGAGGAAGTTTACAATCTTTTCATCCTTTCGATTAATTTATATTTATTTATGATTTTTTGAACATTTGTTTATTCAAGATTTATTCAATGGAGGCTAACCTATTCATGCCTAACTCAGCATCCCAATTAACTAAAGTTAAGAGTAAGAATAACGAATTTTCATCTACAGCAGATACAGTGCGTATCTATCTTCGTCAAATTGGACGTGTACCTCTGTTAACCCATGAGCAAGAAATTTTTTTTGCTAAACAAGTTCAGCAAATGATGGCAATTATTACTGCGAAGGAAGAACTATCTGAAAAATTACAGCGTGAACCCACTCTGCAAGAATGGGCTGACAAGATGCAGTTGAAAGAAGATGTGCTGCTGCAACAACTAAGTCAAGGACAAATTGCCAAGCAGAAGATGATTCAGGCTAATCTGCGGCTGGTAGTGTCTATTGCTAAAAAATACCAAAAACGCAATGTTGAGTTTCTAGACTTAATTCAAGAAGGTACATTGGGGCTAGAACGAGGGGTAGAGAAATTTGATCCAACTCTTGGATACAAGTTTTCTACTTATGCTTACTGGTGGATTCGTCAGGAAATTACACGAGCGATTGCACAACAATCCCGCACCATTCGTTTACCCATTCACATGGCTGATAAGCTGAACAAAATTAAGCGTGTTCAACGAGAGTTATCTCAAAAGCTTGGTTACACTGCCGACGTGACTGAAATCGCCCAAGCACTCAATCTGGAACCCAGTCAGATTCGAGAATGTTTGCAGTTTGCTCGTCAACCTGTTTCCTTAGATATGCGAATTGGGCCTGAGCAGGATACTCAATTGCAAGATATGCTGGAGGATGATGGAATATCTCCCGAACGCTACGCGGAGCGGGAATTACTCTATCAAGACATTCACAACCTATTAGCAAAGCTGACTCCCCAGCAAAAGGAAGTATTAATCTTGCGCTTTGGTTTAGCAGGTGAACACGAACTTACTCTGGTACAGATTAGTCAACGTATGGGCATTTGTCGGGAACGAGTGCGACAAGTGCAACAACAAGCTCTCACACTTCTACGAAGATATGGGGTTAACTCACACAGCTATCTGGCTGATGCTCCTTAATTTTGAACGCTTGTAGCAGTTATTTGACTTTCACCCTTTGCTTCATCCACCAAAAGGTTCCCAAACCTGCAATAATGACACTGATCGCCATAGCTCCAGTAAACCATTGATTCCCAGACTTGGCTGACTGAGTTGATGGTAATTCTTGCTCAGTTTTTTGAGAACTTGTAACTGGTGCTGGTGTCGATGCTGCTACACCACTAGCTACTATTACCTCATACTGCATCTGGAAGGGTTTAAAATTACTTTCGACTTTGGGAGTGCAAGCTAACTCTAACTGATAAGCTCCTGTTTTAGGAAAAACAACATCTGCACCAGGAATACCCTGATATCTCTCAACTGAAATCGCTTGCACCGTAGGCTGTAATACAGGCGAATCTTTCTGTTTACGGGGTTGAGAGTAGACAGCCATTTGGCAATTCGCCTCCGACACTGGCAAGATTTTCCCTCCCTTGCGGGTGAGTGCAACCCAGACTCTCGCTGTTTCTCCTGCTTGGGGACTGTGATTTGGTTCAACGTGCCAAGTACCAGCCACATCCCCCGATAGTTGAATTTTATGTGCTAACACTGGGGTGACAAGCAGTGAGAGAAATACCGCTTCCATCAAGCTTATATTAATCTTTGATTGGTGTGACATTGTGGTGCATGGCAGCTGGTGTCGAATTCTTAACTACAGCGATCGCTTCTGTCAAGAGACAAGGTGTCAAACTGAAGCGAACGTCATAGCTTGCAAGTAAGTTGAAACTGCCTCAGACTATCTCGAATTAGAGAAATAGCACTGATGCTCAAAAACAAGGCAACCAGTAAACTAGCTACTGCATCTGCCCATAGCCAATTAAAAAAATAAACACAACCAGCAGCCAGAATTACACCAATAGAACTGCCAGCATCAGCAATCCCATGTAAGAAAACTCCCCGCAGATTTAAATTATGATGACTATGTTTGTGCAATGGTTGGATAGTTAAGCCGTTAATTACTATGCTCAAGGTAGCTACAGCCAGCATGGGTAAGCCTGATACAGGTTGAGGATTTTGAAGACGTTCCACAGCTTCTAAAGCAATGAAACCAGCTAAAGTTACTAAACTCACCCCATTTAGTAACCCTACCCAAGCTTCTATTTGCTGGTACTTAAAATTCGTTTCACCCGAAGATTGACGCTCTGTTAACCAGACTACTAACACTGTCAATCCCAAAGTCACTACATCAGAGAATAGGTGTCCCGAACCTGCTAAAAGTGACAGGCTACTGTCCCAAAGTCCAACTCCTAATTCTATTAAAAATAAGCTACTTCGCAGCCCTAAAATAACCCAAAGTAACTCTAAGTTTTGTGTACTCTCTACAGCTTTAGTGTAGGGATAGTGGTAATGTACCAACTTTTGGTTAGTGAAATTCATAATTATTTTTTTGCATTCAACGCCTCTAATGCGAAGCTTGAGGAAATTTGAAGTAATGGAACATATTTTAAGAGTAAAAAATGGAATATCTAAGACAATTTAAAGCTACTAAAAGTTTTACTGTCTGTGCATGTTGGGTATGTTACCTAATCTGACTTAGCAATAGATATACAGCAGTTTGCAAGTAAGTGAAGTATAAATGCAGGACTCAAAATCAAATATACAAACTTTCTGCCTCCTGCCTCACAACCTGTAAATTTGTACTTCATGCACACGAAAACTGCTGTATCTTTAATTATGGCGTTCGCGTAGCGGTTGCTTTGCAGCATCGTCCGCTAATATTAATCCTTGACAGCCTTGGTTCTAAATAGCCGCATTCCATTTGCAGTAACTAATAAGGAAGTCCCTGTATCTGCTAAAACAGCTACAGCTAACCCAACAAACCCAAAGGTTCCTAATAGCAGAAACAAACCTTTTGTTACTAAAGAAAAGACAACATTCTGTTGAATTACAGATACAGTGCGACGGCTTAGTTCTACTGCATAAGCAAGTCGTCTTAGGTCACTTCCTACGATCACGACATCTGCTGTCTCCAGAGCAATATCTATTCCACCAACTGCAAAACTAATATCCGCAGCAGCAAGCGCAGGAGCATCGTTAATACCATCTCCAACCATACCTACTACTCCTGTTTGACGCAGAAGTTGAATTTCTTCAAGTTTATCTTCGGGTAGTAATTCTGCCCGGTACTCTGTAATTCCAACTTGCTGGGCAATCTGTTTAGCAACGGCAGTACGATCGCCCGTTAGCATTACTAATCGCTTTAATCCAACCCGCTTCAACTGTCGCAGGGCTTCCGTCGCTTCCAAGCGAATACCATCAGAAAGTGCGATCGCTCCTAATAACCCTTCATTTGTTCCTACCAGCACCGGAATTTGACCGAGTTGTTCAATAGAAGCTAACAAATATTCAGCTTCACCAGATAAGCGAATACCTTGGTCTAAAAACAACCGTTGATTGCCTATGAAGTATAACTGCTCCTTAAAGTTCGCCTGAATCCCTTTCCCAGGTAGTGCAGTAAAGTTAATAGGTGTTTCTAACTCCATCCCTTGATCGTGAGCCTTGGCTACAATTGCCTTGGAGAGGGGATGCTCAGACTGTTGCTCAACTGAAGCTGCAATCAGTAATACCATGTTTGCGCTTACCTTGCCAAGGTCATAAACCTTCTGTACAACGGGTAGTCCTTGCGTAATCGTACCAGTTTTATCAAAAGCAAAAGTAGTCAAACGTCCAGCCGTTTCCAGCGCATTACCCCCTTTGAACAAAACGCCCTTACGAGTTGCTGCACCAATGGCGCTAACAATCGAGACAGGAGTAGAAATTACTAAAGCACAGGGGCAGGCTATTACTAACATCACCAATGCCCGGTAAAGCCAGACGTTGAACGATTGAGCAAATGCCAACGGTGGTATTAAAGCAATGGCGATCGCTGCTAAAATGACTATCGGTGTGTAAACCTCTGCAAACTTATCCACCCACTGCTGCGAGGGTGCGCGGCTTTCTTGAGCTTGTTCCACAAGATTAATAATTTTGGCAACAGTTGTATCGCTAGCAGTGTGAGTAACTTTGACTTCTAAAAAGCCTGTCTGATTCAGTGTCCCAGCAAAGACATTATCACCTGGAGCTTTATCTTCTGGAATTGATTCTCCTGTAATTGGAGACTGATCGATGGCGCTTGCGCCAGAAACAACTACACCATCCAACGCCACACGCCCTCCTGGTCGAATTGTCAAAGTTTCACCTAGCTGAATACTTTCGACGGAAACTGTCACCTCCTGACCATTCCGCTTGACGGTAGCAGTGGGCGGAGTCAAATCCATCAGGGAGCGAATGGCATTGCGAGTGCGACCAAAGGTGAAAACTTGCAGTGTTGTACCAAAAGTGAACAAAAAGACGACTAGCGCCCCTTCAAACCAGTCCCCTAAAATTACAGCCCCGATTACTGAAATCGTCATCAGCAGATTCATATCGGCGCGGCGCAAGCGCAATTCAAACAAACCAGCCCGTGCGATCGGATAGCCAGTAATTACTATGCCGATGCCATAGAAAGCCCGTGCTATCCAAATAGGTAGCGCTAGATTTTGAGAAATTAAGCCCAAAACTAAGCCTATACCTGCAAGTATGACACTCTGCCCCCGGCGATTTTCAATCCAGAATCTCCAGCTTGCCAGGTCTGACTTTTGTTTTTGCTTGTTTATTGGCTTTTCGTGTTGGTGTTCGTAGTCACGATCGCCTACGGCGGGCGTTTCGCCATCGCAAGAATCAGTATAATGATGGGAACTTGCCTCAACACCCTCCTCAACTGTATAACCCAAACTTTTAATCTGATCATAAATTGCCGTCTCATTTATCAGCTGCGGGTCATAGGATACTTGCAATCGTTCGCTGGCAAAGCTGACCGATGCTTCTTTTACGCCTATTATCTTCTGCACCCCAGCCTCAATTGTCTTGGCACAACTGCCACAATCCATCCCGCCGATTTGTAGTTGTAGCGTTTTCACAGGAGTTACATCGGCGTTATGGTCATGACTCTGTTCAACCGTATAACCCAAACTTCTAATTTGGTCATAGATCGTCTTTTCACTCAAGACTTCTGGGTTATAGGAAACCCTGGCTTTGCCTGTCGTAAAGTTTACTTTTACTTCTGTAACACCATTTAACTGCTGCAAACCGACTTCAATCGTCTTGGCGCAGCTTCCGCAGTCCATACCATCAATTTGCAAAGTTTGGGTTTTGAGGGAAGGAGTTTGAGTCATGGCATTACAACCAAAGCGAAAAAGTTAACTGCTAATATTCTAATACAACAATTGAATAGATGTTCAACTGTACAATACTTGAATTTTAGTTAAAATTGAAAGTGATAACCATTGCCTATACTTAATGCCATGAACAAGCGCCAAAGCGAAGAAGAGTTGGTATTGCTTCAGAATGCAGGCGTACCAAAGTGTGATACCCATTTGGTGCATCTGGATAATGTGCGGTCAATTCAAACACAAATCTTGTCTATAGACAAGGCAAAACAAATGGCAGAAGTCTTTGGAATACTTGGAGATCCGAATCGTCTGCGGCTGATATCAGCTTTGGCCTCCCAAGAATTATGTGTTTGTGATTTAGCTGCATTGATGAAAATGACGGAATCAGCTGTTTCTCATCAATTGCGATTATTAAAAGCGATGCGTTTAGTCAGTTATCGTCGAGAAGGTAAAAATGTTTATTACAGCTTGGCTGACAATCACATCATCAATTTATATTCCTCTTTGGCAGAACATTTAGATGAGTGAAATGAACCAACAATGGCGTATATAAAAATACTTACCAAGCATATAGCGCTGATGAGTGTAGAAAACCAGCCCTTTCAAGGTGATGAAATTTGGAACAAAGGTTAGTGATTTCAACCTTCAAAAAGCGCAAAATCTGAGCAGAGGATTCAAGATGGTAGCACTGAAACACATATCTTCGTTGGTCACTTTGAAAGGGCTAGTGTATAAAACTTGAATTTTGGCGTTTTTACTTAAAACATTTTAGTATAATTTATTACTATAACTGGTTTTAATGGCAACTAATTAGCAAAGTACGGTGACGTAGAGAATGTGACTTATCATGATCTGCGGGATGAGAGTAGCGATCGCTTCCAGCTGGCAAAGCAAAAAATATGGATATCTTTGCTACTTATGAAAAGCAGAGTATTCAATTCCATGCCCTAAGAACGCGAGTAGCAGGGGCGCGTAGATTTGTCTCATTCCACGTCTTAGTGCCAGGAGAGTGGTCATGGTCATCATGCACTGTGTGAGGAGATAGAGCTAACGATTATGCGATCGCTGCCAGAAACCTATGTCCTTACCCATCTTGAACCATTGGAAGACCCAGTATCGTGGTATGACCAGAACTTAGATAGGACAATTAATATTAGTAGGGATTGAGCCTGAGCAGAATCCGAAGGCTAGGGAACCTACTAGAGCTTAAATTGCAACTTCCCCGCAAGGAAGGAAAAATTTTGCCACTACAGATTGATGTTTAGTCCAGATTTTCTGACATTATGAAAAGAATATGAAAGAATTTCCCTAGAAAATAAATGACTCGCCCCGAAAAGCGCCCCAGTCTCCCTGAAGTTCACCGCAGTATTAAAATTCCCAACAGTAAGAGCTTTTGGCCCAAGATGTTGGCTTATGCAGGGCCAGGGTATCTGGTTTCAGTCGGATATATGGACCCTGGCAACTGGGCAACAGATATCGCTGGGGGGTCTAAGTTTGGCTATACCCTGTTGACAGTAATTCTGCTGTCGAACCTGATGGCAATATTACTGCAATCGCTATGTGTGCGTTTAGGTGTTGCCACAGGACGAGATTTGGCACAGGCTTGTCGAGACTATTTCAATCCAAGGGTGAGCTTTTGTTTGTGGGTACTGTGTGAGATTGCGATCGCAGCTTGTGACTTGGCAGAATTACTGGGAAGTGCGATCGCCCTGCAACTTTTATTCGGTATTCCCTTGCTATGGGGTGTGTGCATCACTGCGCTGGATGTCTTGGTATTGCTATTCCTGCAAAGTAAAGGCTTTCGCTATACAGAAGCTTTGGTAATAATGCTGGTAGCAACCGTAGGCATCTGTTTTACAGCGGAAATTCTCTTCTCCCGACCTGATATGGGCGGAATTTTGTTAGGATATCTGCCTAAAAAAGAAATTTTACAAAACCCAGAAATGCTCTACATTGCCATTGGCATTTTAGGCGCAACAGTAATGCCTCACAACTTATATTTACACTCCTCTATTGTGCAAACTCGTGATTGGCAACCTAATACTGAAAAAAAATGGGAAGCGATTAAGTTTGGTACAATTGATTCAACTTTTGCTCTATCGTTGGCACTATTTATCAACTCAGCCATTTTAATTGTGTCTGCCGCCACATTTCATTTTTCTGGGAATCAAAATGTAGCAGAAATTCAAGAAGCTTACAAACTGCTTTCACCATTATTAGGCGTTAGTGCTGCTAGCGCCATCTTTGGGATTGCCTTACTTGCTTCTGGGCAAAGTTCGACACTAACTGCAACCCTGGCTGGGCAGATTGTCATGGAAGGCTTTTTACAATTTCGCCTTCCATCCTGGTTACGGCGTTTAGTTACCCGTCTGCTTGCTATCATTCCAGCGTTGATTACAATTATTATCTTTGGGGAACATAGTACAAGTCGCCTTATAGTTTTAAGTCAAGTTATCCTCAGTTTGCAGTTACCGTTTGCAGTGATTCCTTTAGTGATGTTTACAAGTAACCGTCGCTTAATGGGAGAATTTGTAAATCCTTTGTGGCTCAAATCTCTAGCTTGGCTGGTTGCTATTATTATCGTCGGGTTAAATGTTTGGTTGCTATTACAAAGTATTTTGATTTGGCTGGGTTTCAATCTCTAAATCTCTCGAAACCGCTTAGGATGGATCTAGTTGAGAAAAATCTCGTGTATCTGTCTTGATATATCTATCAAGGAGAAAGTCAAGCCATGAACCATATTCGCAAAGCTGTTGCCATTCTGGGAATAACGAGTAGCGTACTGAGTGGAATACCTGTTGCTGTCCATGCTGCACAGGAAGCACCAACGCGCATCCAACAGATGAATTTTCAGGAATACCATAACCAGGGAGTGCAAAAGCTTGAACAAGGCAACTTCAACGGCGCAATAGAAGATTTTAGTCGGGTAGTACAGTTAAATCCCCGATACTACGAAGGTTTTTGCCTCAGAGGTTTAGCAAAGTCTCAATTAAGAGATTTTAAAGCAGCCGTTAGCGACTTCGATCAAGCACTGCGACTAAACCCCAACCATACAGATGCTTACAACGGTCGAGGAACTGCTCATGCGGAACTAGGAAGTATTGAAGCGGCCATTACCGACTTTAACCAAGTACTAAGAATTGATCCGAAGTCTGTAGATGGTTACTACAATAGGGGCTTTTTGAATTATAGACAGGGAAATCACAAGCTGGCGATCGCAGATTTTACCCAAGCACTACAAATCAACCCTAACTTAGCTGATGCCTACGGCAATCGAGGACTTTCTGAATATGCTTTAGGCGATCGCAAAAGTGCTATTACTGATTTACAGCTTGCTGCAAGTCTGTTTCAACGGCAAGGAGATACTCTTCGGTATAAGCAAACACAAGCTCTCCTTCAGCAGATTCAGCCCTAAGTAATTCAAAATAATTGTCAAACCCAACTTTTCAACAAACCTTACGGAATAGTTGGGTTATTCAATTAAGGATTTAATGTTTCGCCGTTCTACACCTATATCGACAGTTAACTCGGCACAGTCATGTAATAAGAAAATTGCAATGCTAGACTTTACCGAAGAAGAAAGCAATGCAGCTATTTGGTTGCGACTGCCCATATTGTATGAATTGTCTACGCGTCCTGCGCGGTCAAGCACCAATGGTTTACTAGTATTTTGATTGTAAGGAAAGTTAGGTGTATTCTATTTGTTATGTGTCTGCTGAGTTTGGCATCAAGATTTTAAGTAGTAATACTATAAAAAATTCACAACTTTTATAATCTATTGAGGTGGGTTAGCGTGATTCATAACCCACCAATCTGCAAAATTTTAATTAAAGCCTTTGCTCTTAACCAACGAGAGAAGTGGTCAAGAAAACAACTCCTATTGAACAAATAGCCAAACCAATAAATTGCAGTATCTTTAAGAATTGATTGGCAAATTTTTCGCTTACAACTTTACCAATTAGTAACGCACCGATAGCAATCCCATATTGTATTAAAGTGAAGCCTGCTAGGTAAGCTACTAGCGGTGTCATTTGTGCGCCGACAATGGACTCACCGTAAGCATAACCATGAAATAAACCAGCAACTGCTCCTAACAAAGCTAGCACAAACCAATTAGGTTTTTTCGATAGCAGTAACATTGCACCAAAAGCAATCACCGAACTAGCGATGACGATCTCACTTAAGGGTAAATCGAATTTCAGTATATGAATTCCAGTTCCAGCCATAGCTGTCAAAACGAAAGCTACTGGAATTAACAATCCATTTTGTTGTCTAGCACTAAGTAAACCAATAGCAACCACAAAGGCAAAATGGTCAAGACCAATAACGGGGTGGGCTAACCCAGACAAAAACCCTTCAAAGAAATTAGACGGTGTTTTACCACCAATGGCATGATGTGCTAAAGCTGGATGAGCAGCACTTAAAAGTCCTATGCAAGTTAAGAAGGCAATTCCTAAGTAAAACTTTGTTGAAGTTACCGTTGATGATTTTTGTTTGTAGTTAGCAACAAGCTGGATTTTTAACACTGTGTATCTCCCAATATTAGAGTTTAAATAGATCAATAAACATCGTGACTCAGCAACCAGAGCGTGATAGTCGTTTAACATTAAAGTCTCCCTGTTAACGCTGGTAACTAACTCCTCCAGAACCGATGTAGCATTCAGACAATATCGGATTGTGTACGGTTGCACTGAATATATTGGCAATAAATTCATATTTTTTAACTATTTTATTATGCAAGTTATCAATTCTCTTAACCGCCCTTCAAAAAGATCCTTTTTGGGAATATGATATGCGGCAAAGATAGAGAGAATAGGTTAAAAACTATGCCCAATATATATTGCAACGTTCTCCAGCAACGGCTAACGAGATAAGTTCACGATTTGGAGGGTTAAGTCCTCAAAACACCCCGAAAACCTGTTTCTCCGTAGAAACAAGCGTCAGGTATAGGCTCTAAAGCCCTTGTTCCATAAGGCTTCCAAAATTACCTTCCAAGTCGTGATTGCAACCTTCTGCCGGGTTCCCATTGGAATTACCAATTGCGAATTAGATTGACTGTTGATGGTTTAGTAACAATGCTCAAAAATTCATCCCACGCTTCCTGAAGGGACAGACGTGAGGCAACTTGAAGTTTAAGCTAAAAATTTCATCTCAATTTCATCTTCATTTGGGAGAGTAGGTAAAGTACTTGATCTTTAAACTTACTTAGCTGCACAGCAAGCAGACATCCCTTAAAACATTTAAAAATGCTTAATTCTATTGTTAAATGGTCGATCGCTCAACGCTGGCTAGTAGTTATTGCTTCCATCCTCATATCTGTTTGGGGCTTTCTCGGCCTTACGCAAATGCCACTGGATGTATTTCCCAACTTTGCTCCACCCCAAGTGGAAATTATGACCGAAGCCCCAGGACTTGCCCCAGAGGAGGTTGAATCCCTAGTTACTCGACCGATAGAAAGTTTGATTAATGGCACTCCCGGACTAGAAGCATTGCGTTCTTCCTCAGCTGTAGGTCTTTCGGCTGTGAGAGCGACTTTTAGCGTGGACACAGAAATTTATCGCGCTCGTCAATTGGTGACAGAACGGTTGCAACAAGCACGCAGTCAACTACCGCAAGGTGTAGACAACCCAGAGGTTCTGCCGGTTAGTTCCCCCTTGGGATGGACTGTCAAATATGCCTTTACTTCTGAAACCACTCCGATGATGGAGGTCTGGCGGATTGTCAACTGGCAAGTGAAAAACCGCCTGCTTGCTGTCCCTGGTGTAAGTAATGTCGTCATATTTGGTGGGGATGAGCGTCAGTATCAAGTACTGGTAAACCCCGATAAACTGAAGGCGTTTAATGTTTCTCTTGATGATGTCACCAAAGCAGCACAAGCAGCCAACGCTAATGCACCAGGGGGATTTTTAATTACTCCCGACCAAGAAACTTTGGTGCGAGGGGTAGGGCGGATTGAATCTATTGAACAGCTGAAGAAATCAGTAATTAAAGCCAAAAATGGCACGCCAGTATTGTTGGAACAAGTGGCGGATGTACAAATCGGTGCAGCACTCAAACGCGGCGATGGCAGTTTTGCGGGTAAAAAAGCGGTAATTTTGACAATCAACAAACAGCCAACAGCAGATACGCCAAAAGTGACGAAGGCGGCTGAGACAGCAATGGAGGAAATTCAAGCTGGTCTGCCTAAAGATGTCAAAATTACAACTACTTTCCGTCAGGAAGATTTTATCGAAGCCTCGCTCAAAAACGTTGAAGAAGCTCTGCGTGATGGCACAATCATCGTTTGTGTCATCTTGATTTTATTTCTGATGAATTGGCGCACGGTGATCATTACCTTGAGCGCGATTCCCGTGTCTTTATTGTTGGGAATGTTGATCCTGAATTGGACGGGACAAGGCATCAATACGATGACTTTGGGTGGGCTGGTTGTTGCGATTGGTTCGGTGGTGGATGATGCAATTGTCGATATGGAGAACGTCTACCGCCGTTTGCGAGAAAACCAGACAGCAGGCAATCCTGTGCCACCACTGCAAGTTGTTTTTAATGGCTCAGTGGAGGTGCGGGTGAGCGTGTTATTTTCGACAATTATTATTGCAGTCGTCTTTGCACCAATCTTTGCGCTTTCTGGGGTGGAAGGTCGGATTTTTACACCAATGGGTATAGCTTATTTGCTGTCAATTGGCGCTTCTACCTTAGTAGCACTGACATTGACTCCAGCACTGTGTGCCCTTTTGCTAGTAAATCGGCGTTTACCAAGTACAGAAACTTGGGTTGAACGATTTTCTCACCGTCTGTATCGCCCGTTTTTGAAATTTTCTCTACGTCGCCCCAAGATTATTTTGACAGGTGCAATCGCTAGTTTTGTGGCTTCAGTCATGATATTACTCTCCTTAGGGCAAGTTTTTTTACCAGAATTCCAAGACCGCTCTTTGGTGATCGCCGCAGTTTTAATGCCTGGTCAATCTCTGAATGCCACTAATCAAGTAGGGTTAGCGATCGAAGAAGCCCTGAAAAACAATCCTGCGGTTGAAACAGCTCAACTGCGCTCTGGACGGGCTGTGGGGGATACTGAGGTAGCTGGTGTAAACGGGGCGGAAATAGATGTTCAACTCAGCGAGGAGGGGGCAAAAGATCGAGAAAAAACAATTGAAATGATTCGTCAAGAATTTGATAAAATTCCCGGAGTCGTTCCCAATATCGGCGGGTTTATTTCGCATCGGATGGATGAGGTACTCTCAGGTGTACGGAGTGCGATCGCTGTGAAAATTTTTGGCCCCGATTTGGAACAACTCCGCACCCTTGGTCAACAAGTACAATCAGCTATGGGCCAGGTTTCGGGTCTAGTAGATTTGCAACTTGAACCGCAAGTACCAATTAAACAGGTACAAATTCAATTCGACCGCGATGCAGCAGCCCGCTATGGTTTAACTATTGGCGAATTGTCAGAGGTAGTAGAAACTGCACTGAATGGGCGAGTCGTTTCCCAAGTATTGGAGGAACAACAGACCTTTGATATGGTGGTTTGGTTGGAAGAAAAATACCGTAACAATATTGAAATTATCGGTAATTTGCTAGTTGATACACCCAACGGACAAAAAATTCCCTTAGCTCAAGTCGCAAAAATCAATTATGGTACAGGCCCCAATACCATCAACCGCGAAAATGTCTCCCGCTATATTGTCGTATCCAGCAATGTGGCTGGACGAGATTTAGGTTCTGTAATTAAGGATATTCGGGAGAGAGTTAAGCAACAGGTGCAATTACCCTCTGGATATTTTATTGAATACGGTGGTCAATTTGAAGCACAAGAAGGAGCGACAAAAACTTTACTTTCGGCTGGTGGATTAGCTTTTGTTGCGATCGCAGTCCTGATTTACTTTGCTGTCAAGTCGATTCCTGCCACCATCATGATCTTGCTAAACTTGCCTTTAGCATTAGTGGGTGGAGTCATTTCCATCGCCTTAGCTGGCGGTATTCTCTCTGTAGCTTCGATGGTAGGATTTATTACCTTATTCGGCGTTGCTACACGGAATGGGCTATTACTGGTTGAGAACTACAATTCTAGGATGGCAGAAGGACAGCCTCTGCGGCAGGCTTTGATGGAAGGGTCGGTAGAAAGGTTGGCTGCTATCTTAATGACGGCGCTAACATCTGCTCTGGGTATGGGGCCCTTGGTAATTGGTAGTGGAGCTGGAAAAGAAATCCTCCAGCCACTAGCCGTTGTAGTGTTAGGTGGATTGTTTACCTCAACCGCTTTAACCCTGTTAGTGCTTCCGGCTTTGTATGTACAGTTTGGTAGATTTTTGGTGCCAAGAAAGGCTGAACCAATTATTCAGCCAGAAATTGCAGGAGAAGCCAGAGCCTAGCACAACAAGGCAAAAGTCAAAAGAAATAATAGTCATACCACAAGCTTTTTACAAATCCCAGATGGTAGGTTTATTTCCGCGCCGATGCACTAGTTTTTAATTTACAAAACATCAAGGAGTTTGAATTAATGAAATTTCTGAAGACCAGTTTAGTAATTGTTAGCAGTGTCGGATTAATCTTTTTGGGTGCTTGTAATGCTGGGAATCAAGCTGCTAACTCGGAAAGTGCTACCAAGACTGCAACTACAGAAACAGCTGCCAAAACTGAACCCGTTGCTAAAACTGGGGAAGCGCATAATGAAAACGACGGTCATGGCCATGATGAAAAAGGTGGTCACTCCAATAGTGGAGAGAAGCGTAGCAGTCAAGTTGTAAATTCGGGCAAATATCATTTAGAGTTCACACCAGATATAGAACAAGATTCTACTCATTTAGATATAAGCGTACACGGAGAGCAGGATCAAGCAATTACTGATGCCAAGCTCACGGCTCAAGTTCAGCTACCAGATGGCAGTAACAAAACCCTACAAGTTCCTTATAATACCGAGGAAAAGCAATACACAGCAAAGCTGCCTGCAACTGCAACGGGAGAGTATAAAGTTGTTATTCAAACGGATGTAAAAGGTGAAAAATTTAATGGCCGCTTTACCTTTAAACGATAATCCGAGCAATTGAAGAAGAATGCAGAATTCAGAATGGGCTACGCCCCGCTGCGCTAACAGAATTCAGCAATCTTGACGCTCTGGTGCGATCACTGCCCGTAGCTTGCTTCTCGGCAGAAGTACGCAGACTCGCTCTAAGCGTTCGCGCAGCGTCTCGTAGAGAAGCTATCAGTGGGGGATTCAAACCCGCCACTGATTGTTCGTGCTTGCGTCACGTAGTGTTCGCAAAGCGTCTCACCAGTATAGGAAAAGCTATATGACAACATGGAAACAATTAACAATTTATGTTAGCGAGTTGGATTGTTGGGAACATCAACCCCTTCATCAAGTTCTGCTCGGAATGGCTCGCAGACAAGGATTAACAGGGGTAACGGTAGTGCGGGCAATTTCTGGATATGGCAAACATGGCGTTTTTCGTACTCAAAATGAGCTAGACCCTTCTACTGAGTCCTCTGCACTACCGCTTCTCGTTACGGTTATTGATAGTGAAACTGCAATAACCGAATTTTTTTCCTTAGTCAAACATCTGCTTAAAGACAAGTTTGTTACTTGTCAAACCATAGAAGTTTTCTCTACTGGAGCGTGAAAGGTAGTCATGTCCCATAATCATAGTCATGGACACGACCACGGTGGCAGTAATTACAACCGTGCCTTTGTTATCAGTGTTGCCCTCAACACAGGATTTGTCGTCATTGAGGCAACCTATGGCATTGTTGCTAACTCCCTTGCCTTGCTTGCTGATGCGGGTCACAATTTGAGTGATGTTCTGGGTTTACTACTTGCTTGGGGCGCAAGCATCCTCGTCCGTCGTCGCCCGACATCACGTCGCACCTACGGGCTGCGTCGTTCTTCAATTTTGGCTGCGCTTTTAAACGCTGCTTTTCTCCTAGTTGTTTCTGGCGGTATTGGCTGGGAAGCAATTCAACGGTTTCGTGAACCTGCTCCGGTAGCAGGAGGAATAGTAATTACAGTAGCAGCTATAGGAGTTTTCATTAATACAGTAAGTGCTTTAATGTTCTTGTCGGGGCGTAAAAGTGACTTGAACATCAGAGGCGCATTTTTGCATCTAGTTGCAGATGCTGCGGTATCTGTAGGGGTTGTACTAGCTGGTATTGCAATTATTGCTACAGGTTGGCTGTGGTTTGATCCAGCGGTGAGTTTGATTGTTACTGTGGTGATTGTAGCTGGCACTTGGGGACTTTTACAGGAATCCTTGAATTTGATTACAGATGCTGTACCAGCAGGAATAGAACCTTTGGCTGTCCGTACTTATCTAACCGAACTCCCTGGCGTGGCTCAAGTTCACGACTTGCATATTTGGGCAATGAGTACCACAGAAACAGCACTCACTGTTCACCTTGTCATCCCAGCAGGTTATCCCGGTGATACTTTTTTAGCACGGGTAGTCCGTGAGCTTCACGACAATTTCAGCATTGAACACCCAACCATTCAGGTGGAAATAGGCGATCCGAGTTACCAATGTCCTTTTGCTCCTGATAACCTAGTTTAATTCAATTGTTGGGTATTTAGTAACGGGTACACTCTTCTACACTCTTAGCTACATCTACTAGTTATGGTGAACTGCAACTGTTCTAATCTCGATGAATGTGTTGCAACTGTTGGTGCAAGGAACTGCAAACTATAACGTCATGGACGCTAATTCCTCTTTTTATGCAACACTCTAACTGTCAATCTTTTACGAACGATGTGGGCTGAACAAAATCATAACTGGGTCAGGTAGGGAGATTATAACGCCAATTTAGCTATCTCTCCATCTGAGAATACTGCCCTTTACGACGCAGAAAGAGCAACAACTGGGAGACTAGCACCATGACAGGCAGTTCGATAAGTGGTTCAATAGCCAAAACAAGGATAATCAAAGGACGCTCAGGAAAAACAGATGTAGCGATCGCCAATGCAAGGGGTGAATTACGTGCAAGTGTTGTGCAACTGAAGCAAGCAAAGTCCTCATAACTAAAGTTGCCGAGCCGTGCAATCACTTGAGTCAGCAAAAAGGTAATTCCATAGAAAATAAGGATAGGTGGTAACATTTTTAGCAGCACATCTGGACGCTGAATTAGGGTTTGCCCCTGCGAGGCAAATACCGCTGTAATTGCCAAACACAGAAATAGCGTTTGCCCTGCTGCTATTTTCAGTGGAATTTCACGCCAAAACCCGTTTACCTTTGGTATTAGCCACTTAGCGATAAACGCTAAAAGCATAGGAACAGCTAAAACCAGCACAATGCTTTCGAGAAAAATTGCTGTATCAATCTGTACCATTTTTCCAACAAAAACTAACAGATAGAGGGGCAGGAGAACCACTTGCAAAATCATGTTCCAAGGAAGTAAGGTTGTAGCTAAAGCAACATTTCCTTTGGCAATCCCTGTAAAAATGAGATACCAGTCAGTACAAGGTGTGACCATCAGCATAATTAGCCCAACCCAAAGATCGGGAGAGTCCCGTAGGAAAATAGCTCCCAATCCCCAAACAAAAACAGGTGTCCAAAGGAAGTTCATCCCCAAAATAAGTCCGGTCATTTTGTAGTTTTGAAATGCCTGACCTAAACGATTAAGTGGAATATTTAGAAACACCCCATAAAGCATGGTCATCAAGGATGGAACAATCAAAGATACAGCATTTTCCTCAACCCATTTGATTTGTCCCAGTATCAGCCCAATTAAGATAGCAATGATGACAAATACAGATTGGAGTTTTTCAGTCAAACTCATGTTGAGATGTCTTGATTAAGTCTTTGAAGAAAACAATAAATACGCTTTAGATATCGAACAGCAATATTGAACAATCTATTCCTAACCGCATTTTCTAGATTATACTATGTCCCAATCTTAACCATGCTTGGAATCTGATGCTGTCTAGCACCACTCTCCGGAATAAGCAGACAGCGAAGATTTCTACGTCGCTCTTTGCGATCGCCCAATGACAAACGGTTGGCGGTAGCGCTCCACCAAACCATCCCACTGCACAACGAGGGTGCTTCCCGTCTGCTTCTGTTGCTTCTCCCACATTGAGAACAAGTCGAGGCAAGAGTGGTCAATGTAAGATAGCTTTTCTAGGTGCAGATGCAGTGCAGTTCTTGGTGGAACCTGTTCTAGGGCTTTTGCAAGCATTGGCAACCGAATAAATGTTGCCGCCCCTTCTAAGTACATATCAATCCGTTGATTTTTTTCATCTTTTTCAAAGTGAATTTTCAGATGAGATACTTTGTAGATCAGCTTGACCGCTGACAGTACAATGCCGATTAGCACGCCAGTAAGCAAATCGGTAACGACAATACCGATTAAGGTGGCAAAGTAAATCGCCAGAGGAAAGCGCCCGTACTGCTTTAGCTTGCGGATTTTCTCTACTTCCACCAGCTTGTAGCCCGTGTAAACTAGAATCGCTGCCAGACTGGAAGTAGGAATTAGCTTTAGAACATCCGGTGCAGCAATCACCAGAGCCAGTAGCCACACGCCGTGAAACATCGTGGCAAGTCTCGTTTTACCCCCTGCTTCCACGTTAACGGAACTGCGGACAATCACCCCTGTCATTGGTAGCGCCCCCAGCACTCCACAAATCATGTTACCAAAACCTTGCGCGGCCAGTTCGCGATCAAAATCCGTTTTTTGTCCCTGGTGCAGTCGGTCTACTGCGGCGGCTGAGAGTAGGCTTTCTGCACTGGCGATTAAGGCGATCGCTATTGCTTCCATAAGCAGTGGTGCCTGAAGCAGGCGCATTAAGGAACCAGGCGTTGGCAATTGAATTGCAGAAGCAAGATTAGCAGGCACATCGATGTATTTAATTGGCAGCTTCATGATGGCGGCGATCGCAGTTGCTACCACCACAGCAATCAGAACACCAGGTAGCAAGTTCAATCTTCGAGGCTTAAACTTATCCCAAACTACGAGGGTGAAGATGCTAACCAGACCTATAAGCGCAGCAATTTGATGGCTGGTTCCAGCAATTTGATGATTGTTGGCGTCGCTGAAAAAGATACCCTTGTAGATGGCGTTGGGAATAGAAATTAGGTTCTCAATTCCGCTCGCGCGTGGCAAGTCATCGACCATTACGTGGAATTGAGAAGCGAAGATCAGTACGCCTATACCTGCAAGCATTGCATAGATCACTGCCGGAGATATGGCGCGGAACACCTGACCCAGCTTGAATACTCCCGCCAGCAATTGGATTAATCCTGCCAGCAGAAGAATAGGCCCGAGCATTTCAATGCCGTAATCGCGGATCAGTTCTGCGACAATGACAGCCAGTCCAGCAGCTGGGCCGCTGACTTGTAGTGGGGAACCTGCGATCGCGCCAACAATAATTCCGCCTACCATTCCTGTCACTAAGCCACGAGCTGGAGGCACTCCCGAAGCGATCGCAATCCCCATGCACAGAGGCAGTGCGACAAGAAATACAACTATAGATGCCAATAGGTCGTCGGTGATGAATCGTTTGTCAAAGATGTCTCTGATTGCCATTTTTTTAGTTGTAGGTACGTGGACATAAAAAAACAGCCAACCAACTGAAATGCCTTTAAAGGGCTGTGCCACCCACACAGACGAGTTACAATCGTTTGGAAAATTGCCAACCTTTTTGGATGGATGTCTAACTCCATCATTTACGCGTAGGAATCCAACCTCAAGGGTTGAATACCAAAGCTAGCAATTTCTTTAAACGTTTACGCCTTGATAATCTTTGCGGCACACAGATAACTTATTAAAATTGACTGTTTTTTTCGGATAATCTACTTATCTGGCAAACTTGGTAATACATTTCTCAAATTCAGCATAGAGTCCTGTTCCTCGCCATAACTGACCCCAACCCTCTGAGTATATTGGGGTGGTTTAAAGCAGATAAAGTGCCCTATTATCAATAATTGAACCTTTAGTTTATATCAAAGTTTTAACTTTGAGTCAAGCAAATTTAGTAGTTATATCTCCTCATGGAAAATGATAATTATTCCTGAATTTGGAAAAAAATAATAATGCATATTTATCAATAAAAAAGTTTCACTAATTATTAAAACTCCCAAATATTTTGACTCTATCCAGGTTTTTATGGAAAATTCAATCTTATAGCTTAACCTGACTTGCTCTCCCGTTATAAGATTTAAATTTAGGAATTTATCCCAGCATTAACTTCTGTCTACAGGAGTAAGTTTTTTATCTCAAATCCTCTAAAAATTTCATGTCAATTTCATAATTTTGTAGTAAAACTTAAGCCAAGCAATCTACTTAATAGAAGAAAATTTGAATCTATTGCATATCAATGTAATTAAATTGTCTATACTAGATTTTAGTTTCATGCTCCTTATTTTTAAAGCTTAATCAGACTTTTGGTCATACAGTAACTAGTTATGACCAAAAGTTTGATTTTTTATTATTGAATATTTAGTTTTCGATGATTTATTTCATCCTAATTTCATCTTGATTATATATAGTAAATTTTAGGAGCTTATTCCTTGGCTTTGCTCCACACTATTTTCAGGCTTTTTAGTTCAGCCACAACGGTAATACTACTAGCCTGACTTTATCGAACAAATGAGAATGAAACCTAATCCAAAATATCAAAAAGCTAGCTTTGTTCCTCGGTCGATAATACAAACTCTGGAAAAGCTAAAACAAGCACTAGAGCCAAATGCAGAGCATAAGGTTGTTGAAGAGTTTCGCGCTTCTCGTCAGAGAACAATTAGTTCTCTCCGTTATTTGTTAATTCTATTTATTGTTCCATTATTAGTGAATAATCTGTTTAAAACATTTGTAATTCAACCTTTGATTTATAAATACTGGAGCCAAGAAGCATCAGAAATTTTCTTAAATTCTTCTCAGGAAGAAAGAGCCTTAAGTGAATTGAAAAGATTTGAGCGAAAAATTCAATTTGAAGCACTGCTAGGAAAAGCTCCAGAACTTTCTTCAAATATTGTAGAACAGAAGGTCAAAGATCAGGCTATTGCGTTATCCCAAAAATATAAAACTGAAAGTATTGATGCAGTTGCTAATATCTTTGCTGATATACTTTCATTATTGTCATTTATTATATTATGTGTCTTTGGTAAGCAGCAGCTTACCACTATTCAATTTTTTAGTGCCGACTTAATTTATGGCTTAAGCGATTCCGCGAAAGCTTTTTTCATTATTCTCGCTACTGATATTTTTGTCGGTTATCACTCTACCTATGGTTGGGAAATAATTTTAGAAAACACCTCAAAGCATTTTGGTCTTCCAGAAAACAAAAGTCTGATTTCACTATTCATTGCTATTGTCCCAGTTGTCATGGATACAATTTTCAAATATTGGATTTTTCGCTACGTCAACCGCAGTTTTCCTTCAGCCGTGGCTACCTACCATAGCATGAATGAATAATTTTCCCAAACCAGCCAAAATTTCATCTTGATTTCATCGTGACCTGTCAAACTCATAATGTAAAGGTTCGTTCAATAAGCAAAACTATGTAGCTTATTTTACATAAGAATTACTTATAAATTCCAGATGAAGAAAACATTGATTTACACAAGTACAGTGTTTGCTCTTGCCACTACAGCTTTCATTTCCCTTAGTCATGCAAGTGCTAAGGAGACTAATATTGATAATAATTTGCAATATCCTGCTAATAGTTGGCGGCTTGTCAAACATACTTTTCGGTTAAACATCCCTCAAAATAACAACCCTCTTTCCCAACTTATTATAGAAACTCCATCTACTGTAGCAGTGAGTAATAACATTGATGTCTTCGATGCGAATGGTCAGAAAATTAATACTAATATTTCCGTCAATGGCAAACAGATTATTATAGATTTCCCTGAAAAGGTTATTTCTAACACTAAACTCTTAGTTAATTTTAATCAAGTTCAACAACCAGTGACAGGCCCAGCTTCTGTATACCGCTTTTCAGCTAAGGTTGTTGGTAGTGAGGTAGAGATTCCCGTTGGTGTAGCTCAATTCCCTACATTTTAATCCTTAAGTTTTGAAATTCATCAAAAATTTCATCTTGATTTCATTCCGACCTGTCAAACTGATCAATAAAGGTAGTATACCTTTTGAACTTCAAACGGTAAACAAGTCAACGGTAATATTTCTAACTTCCTTTAATTAACGTGTAAGCGTAGACTGACTTTTCATGGAAATTTTTGAAAATGTTGGTATTCCGAGGTGTAAAAGTGTAAAAACTTAAAACCTTTACACCTAATCTTTTTTTCACATTGTGAAAAGTAAGAAACGTAGAAGGTAGTTAAATTTAGTTTTACCAGATTGTTACGTATTGATTTATCACAGGTTCATTTTGATTTACTGACATTAATGATTAAGTGAGGAGTAAACATGAAGAAAGTGTTAGTTTATGTTGCTATATCTACTTTAGCTGCTGCACTTTTAATTCCTGCCAACTATGCAAGTGCTAATGAAGAAGATGGTAATGTTCCTCATATTGATGGTAACTCTCAATTTCCTCAGACTCGCTGGATGCCTGTTAGACATACTTTGCGAGTACACGTTCCTAAAAATAGCAAGAGTGTTTCGCAGTTAAAAATTGAAGTTCCAAATACTATCAGGTGGAGTGATAATACTAATGATGTTGTTATAAACGAAGATAATGGCAGAAAAATTAACACTAATGTTTCTGTAAATGGCAAAACTATATTACTAGCTTTTGCTGAACCAATTGTTCCTAATACTAAGCTAAAGATTGATATCAAGAATGTCAAACAACCATTTCTTGGTAATGGCCCCGTCTACCATCTATCTGCTAATCTTGTTGGCACTAATGCAGAAATACCTATAGGTGTAGCTAGATTTCGTATAAATCCTTAAACTTAGCGCTATTCAATCAATAAAGCTCCTGAAATTTAACTTATAGATAAGTTAAATTTCAGGAGCTTTTGTGATTTCTTAACCCCATTTTTTAAATATTATTAATCATTAATAATTTTAATTGTTGCATCTATTAACTATATTTTAAATTTTACTTAACATAAAAATATTTCATCTCTATTTCATCAATACCTTTCACAATTATAGATATAGAGGTAATTAACCGATTAACAAAACAAGGAGAATATTGATGAAAAAGCTGATTTACACATTTGCTTTTACCTTAGTTATTGCATCTTCAGTTCCTACTGCTTGGGCGAAAAATCCAAACGATGCTAAATTTTCCCATCTCGGAAATAGTGCTGCTGTTCCTAATGATGCCCGTACCATAGATGCTACTCATAAGTTTGATGTTCATGTCCAAGGTAAAGCTCTTTCAGAATTGGCGATTGATTTACCAGAGGGGGTAAGTATTGATAAAGGAATTGAAGTCAAAAATAAATTAGGTCAAAAAATTCCGACAACGGTTTCCATTAACAACAGAAAAGCTACAGTAGCTTTTTCGGAACCAGTAGCCCCTGGTACAAGCATATCAATTCGTATGAAAGGAGTTAATACTCCAGGTTATGAGGAAACTTGGCATTATCCAGTATCTGTCAAAAAGGTTGATATGAAAGAAGAAATTCCACTTGGTTTAGCCCGGATTCAGACTTACGGTGGCTAGGCTGAGTAACTGCTGTTAATTTTAGCTGTGGCTGTTAACTAAATTAATCGGTAGCTATAGGGTGGGATGGTGGATCTTCCTTACCCTACATAATCTTGTCGGAGTTAGTTATGAAAAAGTCAATTTATGCGGGTGCAGCATTTTTTCTAATAGTAACTTCTTCATTTCCATCTGCTTGGGGAAGCGAAAACAAGGACAATTTCAAAGCCTCCTATATTGGTAATGGCGTAGCATTTCCTAGCACTGTTGGCTTTCCAGGTGCTACCCATGAGTTTCAGGTTCATGTTCAGGGACAATCTCTATCAGAACTGGCTATTGATTTACCCGATGGTGTAAGCATTAACAAGGGAATTGAGATTCAAAATCAATCTGGTAAGAAAATTGATGCTCAAGTTTCTGTAAATAACCAAACAGCTACAGTGATTTTCTCCCAATCTGTGGAACCGCAGACAACGCTCTTAGTTAAGCTGCAAGGTGTTAATACATCATTTCGTAACCACGTTTGGTTGTACCGAGTGTACGGCAAAATGCCTAATCTAACAGCACAAATTCCTCTTGGTACAGCTCGAATTCAAACTTACGGTCGTTAAGTACTCAAACTTGGCTTCCTAAGATTATTTCATCCATTAGTAGCATAAATTGCTTATTGTTTGAGGATTTTAGCTATGAAGATACCTGTCATCCGAACTGCATCTATTTTGGCAATTCCCTTGGGAATAGCTTTACTTCACGTATCGTTTGGTTCTGCTGCTTATGGAAATGCAGATACCTCAAAAACAGGAGTTTGTGAAAACATTCCCCCAGCAAGACCCACTGGTGGAGCTAGTTTAGCAAGACTACAAGCTTTACAAAAATGCTATAAAGGGCTTCCGCAAGGCACAGTACAACAATCCAGTAAAACAGGAGCCTGTGCAAATATCCTACCAGCAGAACCTACTGGCGGAGCAACTTCAGCAAGACTCCAAGCCTTGCAACGATGCTATGAGGAAATTTCGCCGCAAACCACCATTCTATCTAAATAGATAGTATGTGAGCCTGTAAATTTATTCTCTCGGCATGTCTTGCTAGAGGAGATAACTATGAGCAGGCTCCTAGTTTGGGTCTGTTTTTCTTTAATAGCGGTAAATGAACAACAGCCCTAGCGATCGCCGCCGTTCATGCGCTGGCATTCGCTTCAATACACAATTAGCTTTACAGTTCAATCCTTTATCTAATTCCCATGTACTTGCTGTTACCTCTCCAACCACATTTTTAAAGCTAATGCCGATCTACGTTGCTCCAATACGCGATTTTTTTAATCCCCAGTGGCTGAGTCCACTAGAGTTAGCCACTGGGTATAATTTAGTGTTTTGATGTTTGTTTAGATTGAACTGGGAAACTTGTTTCTCAAGTGGTTTTTACTCGTTAAATTTATTTGATTAAGTAAGTTGTAATTTCATCCTAATTTCATCATACTATGCTTTGATTTTTCTGAAAAATTGACTTGACAACTATCTAATACAATGCTCAATCTACTTGCTAAATTTGTTTTATTCAAAATTTGAAATTTCATCTTAATTTCATCTTCCTCTGAGAATCTAGTTATAGGGGTATACCCTATCATTACTTATTACTTTGGTGTGAAGAGCAAACAGCCATGTCTAAGTTATTTTGGAAATGCCTGCTAATTAGTCCTGGAGTTTTATTAGCCAACTTAGCTTTTTCAGGAGCAACAATAGCTGCTGAAATTCCTGTTCCAACTGAAGTTAAACAAGAAGCAAACTCTCTTCCAAAAGATTCTTCTTTAAGCCAAATTCAACAGTACATTGGTGAGACTGGCCAAGTCACATCCGTTTCGCAGTTTTCTGACGTACAACCAACAGATTGGGCATTCCAAGCTTTACAATCACTAGTTGAACGTTACGGTTGTATTGCTGGTTATCCCAATGCCACTTACCGAGGTAATCGTGCTTTAACTCGTTATGAATTTGCTGCTGGTTTGAATGCTTGTTTAGATAGAGTTAATGAACTGATTGCTACAGCAACTGCTGACTTAGTAACAAAAGAGGATTTGGCTACCCTACAGCGTCTGCAAGAAGAATTTTCTGCGGAACTAGCTACCCTGCGTGGTCGCGTAGATGCTTTAGAAGTACGCACTGCTGAGTTGGAAGCCAATCAGTTCTCGACTACCACCAAGTTAATTGGGGAAGCAATTTTTAACGTATCTAATGTTTTTGGTAGCAATCAGAGGGCAGTTCCTTCTGGTGTAGATCCAAGTACTGCTCCCGACCTAGATTCTAATACTATTCTAACTGACCGGGTTCGTCTGAGATTGGAATCAAGTTTTGTTGGTACAGACCTGTTGCAAATCCGCTTGCAATCCCGGAACATCACTCCCTATGACACAAATGTGACGGGTACTAACATGACCCGCCTCGGTTTTGACGGAAATCAGAACAATGAGACTGTCATCGATAAAATTAACTATGCTTTCAACCTGAGTAATGCAGTGCGGGTAAAAATTGATGCGGCAGGCGGTAACATATACGACAACATCAACAACTTCAACCCTGATCTTGCCAGTGATGGTAGGGGCGCTTTGTCTCGCTATGGTCGATTTAGCCCCATCTATCGCACTGGTTTCGGTGGTGCAGGTGCAACCATAACTTTGAATCCTACAGGAGCTTTCACTGCATCTGCGGCTTACATAGCTCGCACAGCTAGCAATCCTGGTTCAAATGGAGGTCTGACAAATGGTGCCTATACAGCCCTTGGTCAGGTAGCTTTCAGGCCTAGTGATGCATTTAATATTGGTCTTACCTACGCTCACAGCTATCAAAATAGTTTATCCAGTGTAAACATGTTTGAGGGTACAGGTAGTGTATACGCAGGTAATCCCTTCAATGGAGTTGCTACTACTGCCAACCATTACGGTATAGAAGCTACCTTCAAACCCAGTTCCAAGTTGACTATTGGTGGTTGGTACGGTTACAGCAACGCTGAAGCCAAGGGAAGTGGTACGGGTGTAAATCAAGGTGATGAAGCATCAATGAACTACTGGGCTGCAACCCTAGCCTTCAAAGACTTTGGTAAAGAAGGCAACTTGCTTGGCCTGATCTTTGGTCAACCACCTAAAGTAAGTGATAATGATGCATTCACTTCCGCCGCAAGAACTACTAGGCGTGAAGATAACGACACCTCTTACCACCTAGAGGCTCTGTACCGCCTACAGATCAACGATAATATTTCCGTCACTCCTGGTTTATTGGTTATCTTTAATCCAGAGCATAATAATAACAATGACACCATCTATGTTGGTACACTGCGTACCACTTTTGCTTTCTAAAACGGCTAACAGATAATGGTTAATATTTATTAGCTATTAGCTATTAGGTATTCTCATTTGGAAAAATCTTAGCTCGCCTGCGGGCGGGCTTTTATATGGAAAAATGAGCAATTTATTGAGATTTATAATTTGATATAAATAAGGGTTGTTTTGTCTAGGGTGGTATATCAAAACTAATACTTATTTGTTAGTACATGAACGAAGTCAAAACCCTAGCTTTTTATTTGTGTATTGTGGTTGGGGTTAAGTGCAATTAGAGATTTTCTAATCTGACTTAATATTTCATCTTGATTTCATCTTTACCTGTCAGAATAAAAAATAACTCGGTATATCTCTTGCAATTAGTTAGATTTGTTAACTTCTCTAACTGAGTATCACTCACACCAATTGAGCAATGGGATGTACTGAGTTTTTCTTATAGATTATCTACTGCCAAGGCGTAGCATCTGTTTATGATCTTAGATAACTTGCTTGTATACATGATTGAATAACTCAGAATTTCATCAACTTCTGTCAATCTATTTCTAAGGGATTACCCTGTTATTAACTATGCTGATTTTACAAAATTGCCACGAACCTCTAACTTTTCAATTTGATATGCGGGTACTGCTAGTCGAAGATGAGTCAGATTTGGGCGCTGCTATTAAGCGAACGCTGAAGCAGCAAAAGTATTTAGTTGACTGGGTAATGGATGGTAATGAAGCATGGGCATATTTAGAAAATAGTTCGGCACAATATACAGTGGCGATTTTAGATTGGATGCTCCCAGGATTTACTGGTTTGGAATTGTGTAAAAAGCTGCGTTTAAAAGGAAATTCTTTACCTGTCTTGATGCTCACAGCTAGAGATAGCATGGAAGATAAAGTTGCTGGCTTAGATGCGGGTGCTGATGATTACTTGGTGAAGCCTTTTGGAATGGCAGAATTACTGGCAAGGTTGCGGGCATTGCAGCGGCGTTATCCCCACTTACAACCTCAACAACTAACCGTTGGTAACTTTACTTTAGATTACAGCAATAGTACAGTTGTCGGTCAAAATACGACGGGGGAAAAACAGGAAATTTCCTTAACTAATAAAGAATTCCAACTGGTGGAATATTTGATGAAGCACCCCAATCAAATTGTTACCACGGAACAGATTCGCAATCAGCTTTGGGAAGTGAGTGCAGAACCTGCTAGCAATGTGGTAGCAGCGCAAGTACGTTTGTTGCGTCGCAAACTAGCCTGCTTTGACTGCACCAACCCGATTGAAACTTTGCACGGTATGGGATATCGTCTGAATGTGACTAATGAATCAAAATAAACTGTTTCGAGGAACTCGTGTTCGGTTAGCTCTGTGGTATGCCCTCGTCATGGGTTCAATTTTAAGCGTTTGTGCTTTCGGTGTCTACAGAGCTGTTTTCCGTGCCCATGTGGTAGCTTTAGACAGTGAAATTGAGTCTGTAGCCGGAACACTGCATGACAGTATTGAATTTAAGCTCAGGCAACCTGGGAGTTTAGAACCCGTTATACAGGAGCTATTCCCAAATATAAATCTATGTAAAATTGGAGCCAGCTGCACTCAACAGCAGTCAGATACTAAACGTCATTTTCTTGGTGTAGTTAATAAAGATCACTACTATGTACGTTTTTTTGATACTTCAGGACGCTTAATTGCTACTGCTGGTAATTATCCAGAAGGACTGTCTAATGTCTTCAGCAATGAAAAATGGTTATTTCTCAAAGACAGCAAAGGCAATGATTACCACCAAAATTCCTTAGTGCTACACACCCCAGATAATGGGGATTGGGGCTATATGCAAGTGGGGCGAAGTCTTGAAGAATTTAATCGTTATCTGGATAGTGTGAAATTAAGTTTAGGTTTGGGATTGCCGATCGCAATGGGTATGGTTGCAGTTGCTAGTTGGTGGCTATCAGGATTAGCTATGCAGCCAATTTATCAATCTTATCGACAAATTCAACAGTTTACAGCAGATGTTGCACACGAATTGCGAACGCCTTTGGCTGCAACAGGCGCAACGGTGGAATCAGCGCTTTTAATGTCGGAACTGGACGAAGAAGAAACGCGGGACATTCTGCGAACTATCCACCGTCAGAATCAGCGACTTATTACTTTGGTTGTAGATTTATTATTATTGGCTCGTTTAGATAGGCAACACTTGCCAGTACAACTAGAACAATGTTGTCTAAATGATATTGTCAGCGATTTAGTCGAGGAATTTGAAGCAATGGCAGCCGCGGCAGGCGTAATGCTGCAATCTAGCATCAAGGTAAATAAGCCAGTAAATATTGTCGGTGATAACGACCAGCTTTATCGTTTGGTTTCTAATTTAATTGTCAATGCAATTCAGTATACACCCAAAGGAGGGGAAGTTACGGTTTGCCTGGGTTGTAGCGACCATCATGCTGTGGTTCGGGTTCATGATACGGGTATTGGTATCCCAGAGAAGGAACTGACGCGAATTTACGATCGCTTTTATCGCGTGAATAGCGATCGCTCTCGTACCACTGGCGGTTCTGGTTTAGGATTGGCGATCGCCTCTGCAATTGTTCTGGTACACCACGGTAGTTTGAATGTGCAAAGCGAATTAGGTAAAGGTAGTACTTTTACCATCGAACTACCGTTTAATGTTATCCACCTAAATAGCGATCGCTCTTTTTCGCCATTTAAATGGCTGTTTCGCCGCTTACGCCAATCTAAATAAAAGATTTCGTATTTAACCTATAGGTTTTCTATCTTTTGTTACTACCCCTGCTTTTAGAGTGTAGTCATTTTTTGCTGTGTGATGTGAGTTATAGGAGTTTAAATAATATATGTCAAAGTATCGTTATCTAGTAGTTGCAGGTATCGGTTGTGTATTTACCTTAAGTAATTTTGCTGCTAGTTCAGCTCAACCTGTACGTGCTTTGACTCAGCCTCAGAGTAGTCAAACAGAAAAAGTTCCTTCTCAAGCTGACTCATCACCAACTACTCAGTCTGCATCTCCCACTCCGACTTTACTCGATAACCTCAACCCTAATCCAAATTCTCTCCAGTTTCCTACCAAACCAGAAGATGTCAAAATTCAGATAACTCAGCCAATCACTCTGCAACAAGCTTTGGAACTGGCACGGCGGAATAATCGGGAGCTACAAGTATCAATACTGACTTCAGAACGAAGTCGTGCATCTCTACGTGAAGCACAAGCTGCTTTGTATCCCAATGTTAGTTTAAACACTGACATTTCTCGTCAACAATCTGCTAGCAGTCAGCTTTCTGCTGAACTGCGTTCTAGAAGTGGGATACCTTCTACAGAACAAACTCCAAGTACAAACTTTTCTGGAGCGGCACAACTGAGTTATAACATTTACACCTCTGGCTCTAGATCGGCTCGCATCAGAGCAGCTGAGGAACAATTACGTTTTGATGAGTTGGATGTAGAGCGTTTGTCACAGGAAATTCGGCTGAATGTTGCCACTGAATATTACAATTTACAACAAACAGATGAACAAGTACGGATTAATCGTGCTGCTGTAGAAAATGCCCAACGAAGTTTAAAGGATGCTCAAGCATTAGAAAGGGCTGGAGTTGGTACTAAATTTGATGTTCTTCGTTCTCAGGTAAACTTAGCAAATGCTCAACAAGAGCTAACTAATGCTATTAGTCAACAGCAAATTGCTGCAAGGCGGTTGGCGACGCGGTTGAATTTACCACAATCTGTAAACATCAGTGCAGCAGACTCCGTGAAATTGGCGGGTTTGTGGAATCAGACACAAGAAGAAAGTATTGTGCTTGCTTTTCAAAATCGTGCAGAACTTCAACAACAGTTAGTACAACGCAATATTAGTGAACAACAGCGACGTTTGGCGCTTTCTGAGGTTCGTCCCCAAGTTAGTTTGGTTGCTAGTTACAACTTGTTGGACGCTTTTAATGATAGTGTTGGCATTACAGATGGCTATTCACTGGGAGTTAGAGCCAACTGGAATTTATTTGATGGTGGAGCAGCTCAGTCCAGGGCTGCTCAACAGAAAGCCAACATTGCTATTGCCGAAACTCGTTTTGCAGAGCAACGCAATCAGATTCGCTTTCAGGTGGAACAGGCTTATACTAGTTTGCAATCTAATTTAAGTAATGTTCAGACTGCTACCGTTGCTCTAGAACAGGCTCAAGAGGCTTTACGTTTAGCAAGGCTGAGGTTTCAAGCTGGTGTAGGTACTCAAACAGATGTTATTGTTTCTGAAACTGAGCTTACAAGGGCTGAGGGTAATCGGGTTACGGCTATTTTGGATTACAATCGTGCTTTAGCTAATTTGCAACGTGCTGTTAGTGCTAGTTTTTCTACAGCCATATCACAACCGTAAGGTCTTACGTAGCCAACAGACAATTAATTTAACTCTTTCCAGCTATTGCCTTCATTCTGCGATTGAAAGACAGTATTGTTCTCATTCACTGCATATAATATGTGGGGAGTGTTGGGAGCGATCGCTAGTTTTACAACTACACCATTAGTTTCCGTCCAAAGTTTCTCCCACGTTTTACCACCATCACTGCTGCGATAAACACCCGGCGCTGACTTGAGAAAGCGATAGCCATACATTACAGTGCTGTTACCCTCTTTTTGCAGAACTAGACTGGCAATAGGAGCTTCCTGTGTATTAGCTACTAACGTCCAGTCATTGCCGCTGTTAGTGCTTTCATACATTCCCGAACGGGTAGTTGCAAACAAATGCTCAGGGTTACGGGGTTCAACCGCAAGGTCAAAAGGAGTATCGCCTAATCCAGTCATGCGGACTTTGACCCAAGTTTTGCTACCATCAGTAGAAGTATGCAGCCCTTGCGTTCCAGAAGCAGGCCATCCATAAAAAACGTTGGAATTACTGGGTGCGATCGCTATTGCATGAAAATCTACCCCAGGCATGGAAATCTGTTTCCAATCTTGCCCTTGATTCTCACTTATCTGGAATCCTAGATTACCTCCTGTGTGTGGATGTCCGCTGGAATAAAAGCGAGCGCTGTTAATTGGATCGGCAGTAAAGCCCATATAATCAGCTCGCTCTTTTCCCATCCAAAACCATTCCCCAGTTTCAGAACGTTGCAACAGTCCGTTATGACTTGCAACATAAATAATGTTGGGATTATCTCGATTCACAGTCAAACCATGAACGTGATTATTTGCTTGCCAATTGCCCGCTTTCTCTAGGGAAACATTTACAGCCTTTAGTTGAGATTGATTGGTTGATTGGTTGGCAGAGAGTGGCTGGTTGGTTGACTGATTGCTAGTAGGTGGCTTGATAGAACGACCGAACCACACCCCCAAGCCTCCGCCCAAAAAGAAGGAAACTCCTATGGGCAAAGCACAGCAAGCCACCATAGCAATTCCCATCCATTTCATCATGTTGTGGTCTTTTGAGTCAGGCTGACTCATAATTGTGTTTCTCCTGAGTAAGTTTTCTGCTGTAGTAAAGCTGTTGACTTATGATGAAACGCAAAAGCAAGTGCGATTTGAGCTTCTGGATAAAAGGAACGAGTCCGATAGCCATCCTGGTTTAGCTTAAGTTCCTTAGCCAAACCATAAAATGGCTTCCTTAGCAATGAGTTCATTAGCCTTTTTCGGCCAGACTTCTCTAAATATTTCTAGTTTTTTCTGACATTTCAAATTCAAATGTGTTTCTCGCTAAGGGATTTATCAAGCCCTATTTTGACGGACTGTTTTGGTTATTCATCATTCCCGGCATATTGTTCATCATTCCTGGCATCTTATTCATCATTGCTTGGCAACACTTACATCCCGTTTGGTTTGGCTGCTGTGGCGTTTGATTCGTTGGGGCTGTTCTTTGACTGGTCAGCACTTGAATTAGTTTTGCTTCGTTTATAGCCCTGGCGGATTGATTCGGTGTCACAGTTCCCTTGGGAGTGTTGGCAAAGGAAGCAGTAGTGGTTAACGTAAGCAATGCAAAACTAGCTACGGCTCCGCTCAATACTGTCTTAACGCCTGTACTAATGTTCATTTTGTACTCTCCATTATTCTGTTAATTTAGTAGTTTTTGAGAAACTAAGGCCATTCTAAAGTCTCTATTCGGGTATAGAGTCAAGTCATAAATTTACTAGTCTCGGAAATTGTGAACAGGTATATCAGAGCAAGCAACTTCCTCGATCAAGCTACAAAGCTCTTTATTACAGGGATTATCCAAAGGTCGGTTTTCCCAACGCTGTTGATATGCCTCTAGCTCATCCTTCAGTTCTTTCATGCGATAAATCTGCTCCTCAAGATGAGCAATTTTCTGTTTGAGTAAGTCCCGAACTAGGGGACAAGCAGGGTCGCCTTGGGAACGAATGCCTAGCACTTGTTGAATTTCAGACAGGGAAAACTGTAAAGATTGGGCTTTTTTGATAAATTGCAGCCTGTTGATTGCCTCGCAGTCGTAATAACGGTAGCCACTTTCACTTCTTTCAACTGGTTTTATCAAGCCTAAGCCTTCGTAATACCGAATTGTTCCCACTGCCACATCAGTTTGCTTCGCCAGCTCACCAATTTTCAGCAGCTTTTTTGGGGATGATACTTCACAGCAAACTTGTTTCACGACAGCAATCATAGTTATTTACTACTATGTGTTGTTATAACTTTAAAGTCTATAGTCGGCTAGAGAGTCAAGTGATAATTGTCAATTTTTGTGTAAAGTTTAATTACAATACTTGTGGGCAAAAATATTAGCTTAAAACTTGATGAGCCAGGGTTACAAATTTGAGGAGATGATATGTCCAAATGATTTGAATTGAGGTTATTTGGAAAATAATATTTACCTATGGGGTTGACTCTATAGCCGGCTAGAGGATTCAGAATGAATGAGTCAAAAGAATTTTGGTGGACACCATGACAAAACGTCAAATTGAGATTTTTACGGCTGACTGTCCTCTTTGTGATGAGACAGTGCAAATGGTGCAAGAACTGACTTGTCCTGACTGTGAAGTATCGGTCTATAACCTGCGACATGAGCAGGAGAAAGCCCAGCAGTATGGAGTAAATGCAGTGCCAGCGATCGCAATCAATGGAAAACTTGTCTTAACTGGTAAACCGAATCTAGAACAGTTGCGAGCAGTTGGTGTAGGTCAACCCCTAAATTAGAAGTAGTAAGAAGGAGGAATTTACCACCCAAATGGGTGGTAAATTCGCATAGCATACTGTGCATATACAAAGTTAGAAGCACGGGAGTTCGGCACTTCTCGTTTTACTAATAAAACATCAGCTAAATTAAACAGCATTTATCCAAAAATCAGCTGTGACGATTTTGCCATTGCGATTAAACTGACCCCAGAGCTTATACTTTCCTGGTTGAGGAAAGCTAGTCATAAAATGAACCTGTCCAGCAGGAGCATCTTTTAGTGCGTGAGCATGAATGTAATCTGCTGCTGTTAATGAGGTTGACTGTCGCAGGATAACTAAATGTCCTCTTTCTCCTAAGTATGGCTGCAAGTCTGTAAGCGGTTGATTGTTAGAAGCATCTTGTAATTCAAACATTAAACTGACTTCTTTACCCGCTTTCACAGTAGGTTCAGAAACAGCAAGATTGACTTTAATATCATTGAACGTTTTACTGCGATTTAGGTCAATTTCTGGAGCAGCAATACTGTTTCCAGAAACTTGTGTTTTCAATACTGAGACTTGTTCTGTTTGACCAGCAGGTTTATAGTCACTAAAAAATGTGTAATTGCCTGCTTGCGGAAAACGGGCTGCAACTTCAAACTGCCCATTTTCTTTATATGTGGGATGAAGATGACTAAAAAACTGAAGATCATCGCTGACAAGAATGAGGTGCATTAGCTTTTCTTGGAAAGTGTCAAAGTTAGCGATCGCTTTCCCATCGGAATCTTGAACGCCAATCACTATTGGAATATTTTTATTAGAGGTAATGTTACTGGTAACTTTGAGTTTTGCCTGAGCAAATGCTTTCTTCTTATCACCCGCGCCACTTGTTGAATGTTCTCTGTGATGGCTCCCACTCATTGAACGCTCCTCATGCTGATGTGTGGTAGCAGATATTGGTTTCCCTTCGTCTCTAGGTAATAAGGAGCAACTTTGAGCCAGTATCAAAGTAGTAGTTATAGCAATTGCATTCATAAATCGATTCATTGATTTTGCTCTATTTTTTAATAATTGAAGTTATTCAAAAGTCTCAATTCATCTGGTGAGTCAAGATGGCAAACATTAAAACCACAATCTTTATTTGCCAAGGTGCTAAGATTAAACTGACAATTAGGCAACCAACTGTAAATAAACTTGTTAGTTCCGCCATATCGTCAGTAGAATTTTTCAAGAGATAACTAACTCCTAGACCAATCGTTAGTGGGAACAGAAAAAGCAAGCCCATATAAGTCACATCTCTTGCTCAAAGCAGAAGGACTTTTCTGAAATGAATATTTGACTATCAGCAATTAGCATTTGACTAATTGCTGATAGTATAAAAAACTCAAAAGCCTAAACAGATGGATAGCCGATAGCAGCTATTAGTTCTTTAATTTTTGTTTTAGATGTTTGAGTTTCTATACTGACAAGTTTTGTGTTTGGATCTGCTTGCACTATGGCTGTAGAATCAATTGATTGAATTGCTTTGGTAATAGTATTCGCGCAAGCAGAACAAGCCAGTTTGGGAACCGTTAGTTGCAGTGTCATAGTGTTAAATTCCTTATTAGGAATAACTAATTTTCTGAAAACCATTGAGTAAATATACGATTAATCTACTCAACTAAAATTAGTTTAAGTTCTCCAGCTTACGGGAGAGTCAATAGGTAAAATCAAAAAATAACTAATTTATTTATAAATGACTAATTTAATTAGTAAAAATCAGCACATTAAGTTCATCCGTTGATGTGCTGATAAAAAATTAAATAAACAGCTTGATTGTTTAATTTTTTTCAATAATAGGACAAATTGTTTGTTCAGGATTTTCAGGTATTGTTTCCCAACCAGAAACTAGTCCTGATAATTCTTGCCTCAGAATGAGTAATTGCTGAATTTGTTCATCAATAGCTGTTATCTTATCTTGCAGTTTAGCTTTTATATGTACGCAGGGTAATTCACCTCCGTCGTGAACATTCAAAAAATCCTTAATTTCTGATAAGGTCAATCCCAGACTTTGGGCACGTTTGATAAAGTGCAAGCGAGCCAAAACATCAGAGTTAAATAATCTAAATCCACCCTCGGTTCTCCCTAATGATCTGAGTAGGCCTAGCTCCTCATAATAGCGAATAGTTTTAATTGGTACACCGCTAGACTTGGCAACATTACCAATGAGTTTTGGCGCTTCTTGGACTAACATACTTAGCTGCTTTCATGCTAGATAAATTTATTTACCTTATCTTAAACTCTCCAGTTGACTGGAGAGTCAAGTGGGAACAGAATCATCTTGCTAATTATTTGCTACTGGATTATGTGGCAGGCTTTACTTCCATAACACCACGATACATATTCATACCACAGGTGAAGGTATAAATACCTGGTTTGTCTGGCGTGAACCCAATTGATGTAACCTCGTTGAGTGGTAGGTTTTTGGCGATATGGAAATCAGGTAGCCGTATTTCTTCAAGACAACTACTAGGGTCACGGCGTAGGAAGTTAAGGCGAACTCTTTGACCTGCATTGACTAGAATTCGACTAGGTTCGTAGCCTCCATCTACAGTAATATCAATTTCTTGAATACCATCATGGGCTTCAGCTTTTTGGGACTTTGATTTACTTAGGAGAAACCACCAAATTTCTAATCCGATTAACCCCAAGCCGACTGTTGTAACTGCACCTTTTACCGAGAATGGTTGCTCAATACGGCGGAACTGAGTTGTCTTTGATCGCTCGGTAGTTGGCATTTCATGATTCATCTGTGCAACTACTTGATCTGAAGCAACACTGAATGCCAATCCCAAGCTTGCTATACTGCCAATAATTACTTTACTCAACATTTGCTACCTCCTTATACTACTGCTTTAGCTTGAAATTTCCGCAGACGTAGGGCATTTGTCACAACTGAAACCGAACTAAATGCCATTGCTGCACCGGCAATGATGGGGTTAAGCAACCAACCGAAGATAGGGAAGAGAATACCAGCGGCGATTGGAATGCCAGCAACGTTGTAAATGAAAGCAAAAAATAAGTTTTGCTGGATGTTACGAATCGTAGCGCGGCTGAGTTGAATGGCAGTGACAATGCTTCGCAAGTCACCGGAGATGAGTGTGATGTCACTAGCTGCGATCGCTACATCTGTACCAGTGCCAATTGCCATTCCTACATCGGCTTGGGCTAGGGCTGGTGCATCATTAATACCATCACCAACCATAGCCACAATCTTTCCTTCTGATTGTAGTTTCTGCACTGTAGCGGCTTTTTGGTCAGGGCGAACTTCTGCCAAAACACGCTTGATACCAACTTCACGGGCAATGGTTTCTGCGGTGCGACGATTATCACCTGTGAGCATCACCACCTCTAAACCTAGTTTTTGCAAAGCGCGAACTGCCTGTATGGAGGTAGGTTTGATGGCATCAGAAATCCCCATTAATCCCTGAATTTGCCCGTCAACTGCAATCCAAATCGCAGTTTTGCCTAGATATTCCAAACGCTCTTTATCTTGTTGTAAGGCTTGGGTGTCGATGCCTAATTCTTCCATCCAGCGTTGCGTACCAATTTGCACAAGATGACCAGAAACTATACCTTGTACACCACTGCCTGCTACAGCTTCAAACTCTCTGATATCTGCTAACGCCACTTCTTGAGATTGGGCGTATCTCACAACCGCTTCTGCCAATGGATGTTCGGAATTGCGTTCCACAGATGCCGTAAGTTGCACCAACCTGATTTCGTTACTATTAGCAGTACCATTGACGGTGACAAAATCGGTGACTGTTGGTTTACCCTGAGTGATTGTTCCAGTTTTATCTAGCACGATTGTTTGGATTTTATGTGCTAGTTCCAAGCTTTCGGCACCTTTAATCAAAATGCCATTTTCTGCACCTTTACCCGTTCCTACCATTACAGATGTTGGTGTAGCTAAACCCAGCGCACAAGGACAGGCGATAATTAGTACCCCAACAGTGGTAATCAGCGCTAAAGTAACGTTGCCTGTAAAATTAAACCAAATAATGAAAGTGAGTAGAGCGATCGCAATCACCGCAGGTACAAACCATCCAGTTACTTGGTCTGCTAATCTCTGAATTGGGGCTTTGGAACCCTGTGCTTGCTGCACTAATTGGACAATCTGCGCCAGCACAGTATCACTTCCGACTCGTGTCGCCCGAAACTTGAAACTCCCAGTTTTGTTAATGGTAGCTCCAATCACTTCATCGCCTGGTTGCTTTTTGACAGCCACACTTTCTCCTGTCACCATCCCTTCATCAATTGTGGATGCTCCCTCAATCACTTCCCCGTCAACAGGAATTTTCTCGCCAGGGCGAACCAGTATCACATCTCCAATAATTACTTCTTCTATTGGGACATCTACTTCTCGTCCATTGCGAATCAAACGCGCTGTTTTAGCTTGTAACCCAATTAGCTTACGGATAGCTTCTGAAGTTTGTCCTTTAGCGCGATTTTCAAATAGTCTTCCTAGCAAAATCAGGGTAATGACGACAGCAGCAGTTTCATAATATACATCTGGCATTAACCCCTGATTAATGAAAAAGCTGGGGAATAAGGTGGGAAATAGCGAATAAAAATACGCTGCACTTGTACCCAAAGCAATTAGGGTATCCATTGTGGCAGCATGGCGTTTTAAAGCTTTCCAACCATTGATGTAGAAGGAGTAACCACACCAAAACTGTACTGGGGTAGTTAGAATTAGCTGTACCCAAGGATTGTGCAACCATATAGGGATAAAGGGTAAGTGCAACCCTGTCATCATGGGCAGTGAACCTATGACCAACACAGTGCTAATAATGCCTCCTACCGCCACCTTTCGCATTAAATCGCGGGATTCTCTTAAGCGATGTCTTTTTTCAGCATCATCTTCTCCCGCCATTAGGTTTTGTTCTTGGAGCGGGTAGGCGGAATAACCTGCTACATCTACCGCCTCTTGAATAGCTTCTAAATCAGTTCGTCTAGGGTCATATTTAACTGTTGCCTGTTCTGCTCCAAAATTCACTATACATTCATTGACACCGGGGACAGAATTAATCGCATCTTCAATGCTGTTGGCACAAGAGGCACAACTCATGCCGCGCAGTTTGAGTGTGGTATTCTCCATCTGACTACTCCAATGACTAAATGGCGCTAACTAATTTCATCTTGAATGCTCCACTACACTGGAGAGTCAAGAGTCGTGCTGAAATTTTTTTTTAAGCGCATATTGATGCAGCATTATCAATGCTTACACTTAGAGATGTAGATGGTGAATATGTGGCTCAAATTGCTATCAATACCAGCAGCGAAATAAAGGCAAATACTAATGGAACCAGCTGACTGCCGCATTTCCAAGCCACTTTGTGACAATAATATCTACACGGCAGCCAGATATTGCAATGACTTATGCAGTTGCCATTGCCATTTGCCGACAAGAATCCGCGCAGCGACGGCACATTTGAGCGCAGGCTTTCATTTGAGCATCATCACCCATGCCATCGCACTCATCTGCACACCGTTGACACAATTCAGCACAAACGCCGCAGGTACGAGAATGTAAGTCAGAAGCTCGAAGCATGAAATTAGCACTTGTGTTGCAAATTTCAGCGCAGTCTAGTAGTAGCCGAATATGAGCAGGCTCGGCGTGATGACCACCCTTTTGTAGGCAGTAGGTAACGGTATTTAAACAGATACTGTGGCAGTCTAAGCAATTTTGAATACACTGTTGCATCTGTTCGTTCACTTGACTCAAGGTGAGTTCTTGTATAGCCATTTCTTCACCCTCTTGAAATTTTTTGGATTTACTAAAGGCGTTATTGCCTTTGGACTCACCTTAAAGATTTGCGGGTGCGATTGCGTCATTCCAATGAGGTAATAAATATTTCTACCTACTGAGGTATAGGGATTTCATGCAGATTTCATATTGATATGCACTCTTACATTTCTACAACTAGCACTAACCCTTGATTTCATCCTGATTTCATATTTGGCTGTCAAACTATATAGTAAGTGCCGCAGTCGCTTTGTGAATAACTAGCTATCTGGACAACTTTATTACCCAAGCAAAAGATAGATCACCTAAATGATTAATTCTCCAGCTAGCTAGAGATTTTAGAATTGAATCAGGAAATTATCTTAGATCATCCCTATGCAACTCCTTACTCTGAAAAACAGCTTTTTGACATTTGCTTTAGTAGCGATCGCTTCTTTTTCCAGCAGCGTTTTGACAGCCTGTTCTACGCCCACTTCCCAAAACCAAAGCCAAGCACCAAACCCTACTAACACTGCTATCGATACTAGCGATAAGCAACCGATGAACCATGACGGCATGATGAATCAGGGTAGTGGCATGATGAACCACAGCATGGCAATGGATTTAGGCCCTGCCGATGCTAACTACGATTTGCGCTTTATTGATGCGATGATTCCGCATCATCAGGGAGCAACGGTAATGGCGAATGTTGCACAGCAGAAATCGCAACGCCCTGAGATCAAAAAGTTAGCAGACGAAATTATCAAATCACAAAACCAAGAAATTACGCAGATGAAACAGTGGCGTAAAGCTTGGTATCCAAAAGCGGGAGATAAACCAATGGCTTATGATACCAAAATGGGTCACATGATGGAGATGTCACCTGAGCAAATGCAGTCCATGATGATGAACATGGATTTGGGTGCAGCTGATGCAGAATTTGACCTGCGCTTTATTAACGCGATGATTCCTCACCATGAATCAGCTGTAGTTATGGCGAAAGATGCCTTGCAAAAGTCTCAACGTCCAGAAATTAAGAACTTGGCTCAAGCCATTATCAAAGCCCAAGAAACCGAGATTAACCAAATGAAACAGTGGCGCAAAGCTTGGTATAACAAGTAGTTTCAAGTTTCAATGTATATTGATAAACGGGTGCAAAGTTTGCCGACGCAATTGAGAATTCTGGATGTCAAAGAAAGCTAGTTTCTCAGTTTTAAATGGCAAAGTACCAAAAGCAGTTTTTGAGCAATGATGGTTGCTACAGGAACATCACAGCTATAACTAATAAACACTACACTCCTTCAAGAAAACAGCAGAGTGATGAAAATGGTCTTGGCAAGGCAATTTTCTAGCTTTGAGAAATATGCCCCCTCCCCCCATTTCTGTTAAAATCTTGATATAAAAGACTTGTGTAACTATGCCCCCTGATAAATGAATACCTTGACATTTTTCCGCAGCTTGAGAAATCCGGTATTTGCAAGGCTGTACACTGCTCAGACCACTAGTTTATTGGGCGATGCACTTACTTGGGTGGGTTTAGCCCTTCTGGCCTTTGAGTTAGCTGGAAAAAATGCTGCGGTTGTGCTTTCAGTAGCTTTGACTCTGCGTGTCACTGCTTTTGTATTGCTGTCTCCCCTTGCAGGTGCGATCGCAGACCGACTCGACCGCAAGAAAATCATGGTTGTTACCCACATATTCAGAATGTTAATTGTGGGTATGTTGCCTTTTGTGACGCAGATTTGGCAAGTTTACGTATTAATATTTGCACTCAACGTCTTTAATGCTTTCTTCACCCCAACTTACCAAGCCACGATTCCATTAGTCACGAGTGAGAATGACTATGCAGGCGCGATCGCTCTTTCGGCTGCTACTTTTCAATTACTTGGTGTACTTGGCCCTGGTATCGCTGGGAGTGTCGCCGCCTTCATTGGTGCGAGACAAGTTTTCTTTTTGGATGCTCTCAGCTTTGCGATCGCGGCAATCCTAATCTTCACCCTACCAGGTCAGCTCGTCGTTGCACAAAATCAACAGCCTTCCAGGACAACACGCCGAACATGGGGAGACATTAAAGACGGTACAACTCGCCTGCTTACAGATGCACCTATCCGTTACGCGCTAGCGATGCAGTTAGTCGCATCAATTGCCGGAGCGCAAATCTTAGTAAATACTGTTGGATATGTTCAAGGTACACTCAAATTGGGAGAAGTGCAGTATGGATGGGTGATGGCGGCTTTTGGGATTGGTGCAACCCTGTGTGCAGTTGCGGTTGGTACGTTCAATAGAAGTTTGCCACGTACAACGTTTGTTTTGATTGGTGCAATTTTGATCACATTGGCTTTGTTGCCCGCTAACTACGCAAATTTAGCACCACTGATGCTGTTATGGTTTGTGGCGGGTGCAGGGCAAAGTTTAGTGAACTTACCCACCCAGACATTAATTGCAGACCGCATCCCAGCTGGTGTACAAGGACGAGTTTATGGCGCACACTTTGCCTGGAGTCATCTTTGGTGGGCAATCTCCTACCCTCTTGCCGGTTGGTTGGGAAGTAACTTTGCTGAACGTGAGTTTCTTTACGGTAGTTTAATTGGCTTCATGCTGCTAGTAGTACAAATTACCCTCTCACCTCAGGAGCATGAACACGAACATCTCCACTATCCTAGTGTGCATGAACATAAACACATCCACGATGAATACCATCAGCATAACCACGATGAGGGGATAGCTATAGGCGAACCTCACAACCATCTTCACGAACACACGATGATTATCTATCACAACCATCCTCACAAGAGAGATATTCACCATCGCCATAGTCACTAAATTGCTGTTACTACAACTGCACGAATTCGTATTAAAAGAAATGAGTACATATCAAAGAATGTCAAAAGGACTGGGAGAAACTACTCAGACTTAATAAATCAGTTGTAATAGAATTAAATGGCGGATATTTCTGTTTTCAAAATACTGTTAATACAGAATACATTCCATTGCGGCAAACTGTTTTCAATCCCATGTACCCGTATAGGCATCCAAATCACTCTCACCTGTGAAATTCAGCCATTACGTCTCACCTTCTTGAAACGCTAACTCCAACGAAAACGGTAGGCACCCAGGATTAGCAGCTGCCCACTCGTTGGCTTCTGCAATTAGGGTTTTGTTACCTGAATCGAGATAGAATTGCATTTTGGCACTCTGCTCCAGTCTTTCGCGTTCCCTGCCTCCTATCAAGCGTCGCGCAATTAGGCAATACTCTCTAGCTACACGTTTGGCGTGGGATGCTGCTTGGAGTCGCAACTTAGTCAGTTTCTTCAGTTCTGCCAAAGCGAGAGCGGCTGCTGAGTCGCCTGAAGGTGTACTTTGCTCGCTAACTTCGGCTTTTTGTGAGATTTCAGACGGCACAATTGCAGCTGTAGATGCAGTAAACAGAATACTGGCAGAATTGAGCAATAAGTTTTTGTTATTGTAATTTTCAGCCGCGCTGGGGTTAGAAAGGTATTTAAAATCCTTATCTGAAGTACTTTGATTAACGTTTTCAGCTAATTGTATAATATTTGAAGAAACTAATGAATTATCAGAATTATTGACACCTGAAGTTAAAGACAGATCCTCTGGTTGCAATGAATTCAATTCTTCGGAATTAATCTTAATTTCCTCAGATTCATCTTGTACCTGTAGTACAAATAATTCTCGTTCAGACTTAGCAACTTCTTCAAAATCTCCGGCTGCCAACTGCCCTGTAGGGGCATCGGCAGCCGGAGGTAAGCATTTACAAAAACCCTTCATATAGTAAAAATGACCGTCATTTTGCTTTTGGTAAGGATTTTCAGCACTCTGTTTTACAAATGAGTTTTCAAAACTATCAAATTGCCCGTCATTACTTGATTGATAAGGGTTTGAGCTATTTTCTGCCCACGGATCTAAGATGTAGCGCGTGGGATGCCACAAATGCAAGTGCTTTTGTAGTGTCTCTTGTGAGATGGTTTTGTGAAAGCGGCTCTTGTACTCAGCACGTATCACTTTCCCCCGTTCAGTAGCCCCTGCTGGTAAGCCTCTATCCCACTCTATTGCCCTTACCACTAACTGGATGCGTTTTTGGGCTTGTTGGCTGCGTTCCCAGTTCTGTTGCTTACGACGGTCAAATGGGATTACGTTGTCTTTGGGTTTATGGATGCTGCTAATGCCTGCTATGGCTTCTGCAAATGTGTTGGCGAATGTACCTAACAACCTTTCGGGATAACTAATATAGGCGCTATACCATTTGTTGCGAATTGTGGATTCTACCCAATGTCGCACCCTGGCTTCGATTTCGTGTTGGTGTTGGCAATATTGGCTGTAGCCTGGGGCGTTAATTGCGGTAGTAAGGCAAAATTCGACTAACTTATCACTCTCTAAGTCTAAAAAGACGATTCCGTACCCTACGAAGATTTGTAGGAGGGTGTTTGTTTGTCCTTTTCCTGTCCAGCCTGTGGTGATTATTTCTTCCCAGTTGGCACGCCACTGTACAACGTCAGCAGATTCTTGCTTGCGATATCTCTCCCGTGAAATTTGTTTTTTGGCTTTGTTTGCTACTCGTTTGAGTTTGGCTAAGTCTTGCCGACTGGCCGCGCGATCGCAATAGTCGAGGAAGATAGAAACTGAGTCGCTAATTGGTTGTAGGTCATCATTAAGTAAAAATGACCCGCTACCCGGTTGCATGGGGCAACGGATGGCTTTGTAGTTAGTTATTTGTTTGGCACTATATGGTTTGGTGTTGGGGAAAATTTCTAGGTGTCCTTGACGCAGGATAAAGCCTGCACTTCTCAAGGTAATCTCTAGGGCGCAGGCTAGGGCAAAAGTGGGCAGGGAGGAAGCAAAGGTTAGGAGCAGGTGATATCCGCCACTAAAGCTGGACTGGAGGATAATGATATCGACTATGCCGATGTCCTCTAGCGCCGCTTTGATGCGATTTATGGATTCAATATTATGGTAGTCGCCTTCTAGGTCTAAATCGATTGTGGCGTAACGTGTTGTGTCGTTAAAGCGCAGACCTACTAGTTTCGACTTGTCTTGGTGCAGGTTCCACAGTTGGGAAGGTTGGAGGTAATAATCGATAGTGCGCCATGCTGGTTTTACACCTTGTGCTTGATTTGGGGCAACTATCGCCCCAAATGGATGCCAAAAGCGCTCTACGTAGCGTTTGCCCACGGATTCTGCGGGCAGGTGGGGTTTGATTTTCTTTTTTGAAGGCTGTGAAAGGCTTAATTGGGGCTTGTTCTCAAAATCTCCCCCGAAATTTTCTTGGTACATGAGTGACTGTCCTGATGATTTTTGTGCATCAGGTAGTCTCGCTGTTGGTCAAAATGTGTTAGCCTAAATTTGAAATTTTTATGTTTAAGCGGTTGGTTATCCGCTTGTTGGAGGCGACTGGTAATCGTCTCGTGGTTGAAAGCAAACAAAGGTTTATACTTGTTTAGGCTTAGACATACGTAGGCTTAGGCTAAGATTTAGTCCAACACGCTTCACCAACAACAATGCGACTACCCAACTTTTTTTTGGTAATTATTTAAATGAGGCAGTTCGAGCGAAGTTGTCACTAAATCGACAAAAGAGTTTTGGGATAACAATGCAAAGCTAGTAACACCCACAAGCGTCACCCCACATTGGCTCTTATTAGTACAACTGGTGAAGATGAAATTACTCATACTCCACCACCGAGTTAAAAAACAAAAAACAGTCAAATATCTTGATACGAGTTCAGCACTCAAAACAGTGAACTCGTACTGTAATCAGTATTGAGATGCTAATCTAGTAAGTAATGTTAAATTGTGGGATAAATTCTCTGCTAGATTAACTGCTGACAGCTACCTATGCAGCACAAATCTTATCCTTTTTTCTATTTGTAGATACTTCCATTGCTTTCATTTGGGTCTTATAATCCTCCCAAGTTTTTTCAAATACGTCAGACTCATACATCCGCAACAAAACCTCCTCTTTTTCAGTTAAATTTGGGAGTTTTAACAACTCCGCTAAAGATACCTGAACTGGGAAAACATCACTAAACTTTTGCATTAAGTGAAATATTCTCTTCCTCTGTGATGCAGATGGTTCATCCTGCAATTCTGCATCAATTTGTCGCGGACGGAGATTCACAATTTCTAGGCTCATATTCACTAAATTCCTCAATCCAAACACAACAAACTCATTAGTTATACCAATAACCCGTCCCACAATTTCCAACTCGGGCCGCAGTCTCTTTTTGAATTGATATACTTGGTCAAGCTGGAAACGCCGAAACGGATTGCGCTCGCCATTCAGCATCCAAGCAATACCATCGCCTATACTACCTATCTCCGTAGCCTCCAGAAGGTCTATTACCTGGTTACAAATATCTTGATTGCAAACAAACTTGTATGCTGCATCAATACTCCGGTTAAATTCCATCTCCAGTGCAACAACTGCCTTAAATTTTTCCAGTTCTCGTAATTGAGAAATTAATTCAAAAACTTTCTTACCCTTGTGATAACTACCAACACTTATATTTAGATTCTCCGAGACCTCCTGAATCACTCGCTTGCCCTTCCCTAATTGAGACTTATTTTCAGTTATCGAATGATTCAAATTTGAATCATTCGATTGATTCAAACGACGAGCGCTTTCCCGCTGTCTTTCTTTCGCTTGGGGACGAAGTACGCTCTCCCAGTACTGCCCCTCGTGAAATTTCTGGTAATGAGTCTTCCCACCTTCCCGGTGGAGATTAAAGTCAAGCACTAGTTTCAAATCTTCTTCAGGCGAACCAGACTCGACAAATTCCACTTTTACAGTGGAAATTCCTAACTGGCGAGCTATCTGCAAGCGACACTTACCTGCCAAGACGATATTTACACCAGTACGTGCAGATACCTTTAAAGATTCAAGAATCCCTTTTTCAGAGATACTTTTTTCTAAAGCCGGACGTTCCTCATTCTCACCATATATTTCTATCAGCTTCGGATGAACAACCAACTCCGCAGGTGAAATATATACAATTGCCGGATTCTTCACCTCAGACATATTTATACTCCGGGTCACAAATTATCACTCAAAAGATAGGTTCCATCTTGAAAAACCTAAGCAGAAAGCAGAAAAATCTTAACCAGCAAGACTTATAGCACTTTCATCCCTTGGAAAAAGTGACAAGTTGAAAAAATAATTAAATCTTGTAAATGGCAAAGGATTAACTACCAGAAAAACTCTCGAAGAGAATTTTCTCGCGCAGTAAACTATTATTCCCAACCCATTGAAAACCAATACGACTGAAGAGAGATTTAAAGTACTGGCATTTAAAAAAAAGCATCTATCTAAAGATAGATTTGTAAAACTGGGTAAATTCATGATATGATGGCTCTAGATAACTAAATTGACAAAACAAAGTTCCGTCCTGTTTTAGTAACAGGTGGGGTTGTTTTTTCCTCAAAGCCCTGTTTGCAGCAGGGCTTTGAGTGAATCTTTAGGAAAAATGAACTCTACAAAAAAAGTATATCAGGCTTCATTCGATTTGGCAAAATTGTAGGTCTAAGCGGGGTAAATACTGAAATGCCTCATATTCAAGTATTGAATCCTATTGAAAAGCAAGTATTAGAGGATATAGCAGCCACCGGCAGCGATGAAATGATCAAGAGAGCAAACATCCTGCTAGAACTTAATCGTGGGGAAAATCATAAAAATATAGTAAAAAAACTTGGTATAGCGAAGCAAACAGTAACAAACTGGAAGAAAAAGTGGACATCAAGTACCATAACATCGGAAACCTTGGAAGATGCGATCGCAAAGATAAATAATGTATTAGGTGTGAACGCAGGCAGACCTAAGAAGTGCAAGAGCGCAGAGGCGAGCAAAATTGTCGAAATCAGCGAATGGAGCAAGAACCGAAAACCCAGTCGTTCAAAGCACCATTACCATATGCAAGTTGCTGAAGAAGCTACTCGCAGGGGGTTGCCAGCACTATCGCCAAGAAGTATAGGTCGGATCTTGGAAGCGCAACCCTAATAGCATCAAGCTCAAATCAAGCTAACGGGCAATCCTATCTTTTCATTACGCCAAAATAACAACCAAGTCGCCGAAACTGTCAAGTTAAAAGGAATGCCTGAATTGTCGCCAACAACAATTGGTTGCCTCCTATAAGCAAAAGGAGCAGTAAGAAAAATTGATAATTCCCTTAAACCATTCCAAGCACTGGGATGGTTTAATTTTTGCATCTATAATAATTCAGTCAAAATACATAACGTAGTACAGTCAAGCGTTGGGTAACAAGCGAATAGCACTAATACCATAGCAGTATATTTAGCAACATTCAGATTGTGTTGGTCTAATGGAAGATTTATCGCGCCAAAGTGAGTGTGGTTAGGCAAATCGAGAGAGAATAGGTTTGATATCGAAAAACACCATTTTCGCGCCCAATGCTATGTCTGATACTCCATATCCCCAAGAGCGGGCATCCCCAAAAGCAAACGATGATACCGGATTTGATGATGCGGTAGAGTCATTAAAAAAATCTCTTTCAGCCCCAATTGAGCGGTATTTTGCTGCAACGGAGGACGAACGGGATGTCATCGCTTTGATGCTCGCCAATATTCGCGCATCCAGCACCCGGCGCGAATACCAGAAAGATTTGCGGAAATTTTTTGTGGCGATGACTGGTATTGAGCCAAATGTTGACAGCGTGTTGGAATTTCTGCACCTGACCGAGAAACGGGCGGTGGCGGTGGTGTTGAAATATAAGGCCAAGCTACTGGCTATTGGGTTGAAGGAAGCAACGGTTAACCGTCGCCTCAGCAGCATTAAATCGTTGGTGAAGTTTGCCCGCAAGTTAGGTGTGTGCAGCTACACGCTAGAAGATGTAGAGTTGGAAAAGGTAAAAGCGTATCGAGATACTACCGGGGTGGATGCCCAAACCATCGCCAGTGTAGTCGAGCTAATTGAGCGCTCAACTGTTCACGGCCAAAGAGATTATGCGCTATTGCGGCTGTTGTGGGAAAATTTACTGCGACGCAATGAGGTGAGTCAATTAAATATAAAAGACTTCGACCCACACGAAAGCAGATTGCGGATTTTGGGAAAAGGGCAAGGTACGAATGATGAATGGGTAAAACTATCAGTAGCAACAGTTAATGCTATCTGTGATTGGTTGCAAGTTCGGGGCAATATCACCGCCTCCTCACCCTTATTTATCGCCCTTGATAACCGCAGTAAAGGGCATCGCCTCACTGGGGACGGCATCCGCAAAATTGTTGTCAATTATTTTGATGCAGCTGGTGTAAAAAAGTTAATGTCACCCCACCGCATCCGCCACAGTGGGATTACAACTCTTTTAGAAGCAACATGCGGGGATGTGCGAAAGACGCAAAAAGTCAGCCGTCATGTCAAGCTGGATGTATTAATCCAGTATGACGATAACCGCAAACAAGGTCAGTCAGAGATGACAAATTTGTTGGCAGATATGATTGACTAAATGGATGCGTTAGCCAGGGAGTCACCTCCTGATTTGGCTGGCTACAAAAGCGATAACAGGCTTTGCTCAAATTGTGCGTGCGCCAACGACTCCTGAACAACTCCAACAGTGGCTAACTAACTGTTGCAGACAGTAGTAATCTGACTGCTTTTTGGTAGAGGCGATGACCTCCGGTCGGTCGGAGACCATCGTCTCCGGCGGGCGCACTCATGCGCTCGAAAATGATAGTGTCAAGGTAGTTATCTTTTCGGGATGACACGCTCACTCAGTCGTGTCCAGTCCAGATTTACCTAGACATTACCTAGACATGAGCCAAACAGGGAAAAACAAGAAACTGGCATCTTTTAACTGCGACCAAAAGATGTGGGAGCAGTTTATTGCCCGTTGTAAGTCGAAAGGGACGACGGCAACAGCCACGCTGACCCAATTTATCGAATTCTACCTAGATGATATAGATAACCTTGATGCAATTGGTGGCAATGATTTAGATAAACGCCTCGACTCTAAGATTAAGGCAAGTGTTGAGGAGTACTTAGTTGCTGGTAACAATAGTAACCCCAGTCTGACGAATGAAACGATATTAGCTATTTGCTCACGACTTGATAAGCTGGAGTCACAGTTGTCAGGCGAATCTAATAGTAACGAAACCGGAGCAATCCATAATCTCGCCGATTTAGAAGAAAAAGTGGAGGGGATAACAGCCCGAATGACACAGTTTACTGAGGCGATTATTAAAATTCAAAATCATCTCAACAACCAACCGAGGCGGGGCAATAAATCGTACAACAACAATTCATCCTTCAAAGTGCATACTCCCCGAATGCAACCATTAACCGAAGAAGGTTTAGCTTCAAGACTTGGTGTAAATGTAGAAACTATACGCGAGCAACGAAATAAGCTGCACCCACCGCTTTTTGTGGCATGGTGCAAGGGCAAGGATAAATCGGGTATGGGGTGGGAATTTAACGAAAATACGGGATTATATCATCCGGCAAGTTAGTATTTTTATGATTTTCAAATCTTCTCAAAATGAACCGTTAAAAGCTTCATTATCCCGTGGAATATTGATATTTTGAGCCTTACTTAAAAAGGATTTTAAAAGCAATATCTCTGCCTGACTGCTTCAACACTTGCAGATAAGCAACAGCATCATCACGTCGGCGGAATCTTTTCACAACAATATTTTCTTGATTGGGAACATTCCGGACAATACACCACGGTTTTAATTGCTCAGAATAAGTCATATTTTCCTTCTTACAAATGCTGTAAAATAACCATGCTATGTGCTTTTAAATCGCCAAATTTTACCTTAAACGAGGAGGTATACTCAAAGACAGGTCAAATTGATATTGACAATTAGAATTATGTGTGTATTAGATTGATTTGACAGATATATAGCGTTCCGACTGGAATGAAATATTGTGTACTGAGTCTGAAAACCTTGCAGGGCAAAGCTTTTGTTTTAAAAACCTTTCATGAATCAAACCGGATTGCTATATGTAGAATAGAAATGTTATTGAGATCAAGGCGAATGAGTCAGACATAGCAATTGCCAAAGTTGTTCGGGAACTTCTTCAAAATGTTCCAGTAAAAAGTCCATGAATGCCAAATGTCGTAAATCATTAGGCTGAGGATAGCGTCTAAATTTACCTTGCTTAAACCAACCTCTGACCGTAGAATCAGAACGACAGCATATTAAGGCAATTTGTTCATAACTCACATCCCATTTGGCATAAAATTGTTCTGGTTTCATACCAAATTCCCAGTGACTGTAGAGTGAAATTAGATGAATTTCTCTTGCCCCTAAAATCCGGGGGTTGGACATGAATACACCTCAAATAGGTAAATTTTGTAACTCATTTCTTACATCAGGTATTTGTCAGTCACAGAGTTTATAGACACACCAATAAAACCCAATTAAACGGGTTTTAAACTCTGGATTCACTCTCAATCTGCGTAAGCAGATATAGTTAAAATAGTTCCGTTATTTATAATGGCTAGAATACCGATTCAGGAACAGCCATAAATAGTGGATAGGGTGCAATACGCTTGGGTTAAGCCTTTTTTCTCCCCCTGCTTCCCCTGCTCAAAAACAGCCCGCCCCAACAGATAAATGTCCTTAACTGAACGGTATTGGGATAGGGCGGGGATAGTGCTTCGGATCAAAAACGAAACGCCCTCTAACCACATTTTGCACGAGCTATAGTGTGAGGAGGGCAATTGAGTTTTTGACTAATCTTCTCAGAATAGCTTGACTGCAAATCCAACTTCAGTCGTACTGGGCAAGTTGGGGGAGTTCACCAGCTATTTGATATTTTAATATCTATAACAACTGGAATAGGGCTAAGAAACTTTTGGGCAGCAGCAACCATACAATTGTGTAATATGTGGCTAACTTGGTCAACTTCAGTCTCTGGACATTCCAGTACAATTTCATCATGTCTTACACAGATGAGTTTTGTTCTGAATTTAGCTAATGGATTTGAAAGTTTTACCATAGCTAATTTGTTGATGTCGGCATTTAAACCTTGTACTGGATGATTAAATAGCTCTGATAATCGGGGCTTGTTTACCCATCTCCGTCGTCTATTTGCTAGTGTACGACTTTCCTTAATGCCTTGGATGTATTTACGTTTGATGTTTTCATGCCACCTAGCTATTCCAGGATAAGCTTCAAAGAATCGTTGACTGAAAGCTTTTGCTTGTTCTAATGTCATTGCTACTCCATATTTTACTTGGGCGTAAATTTGGAGTTTGGCAGCGCCCATACCGAAAATCAATCCAAAGTTTATTGCTTTTGCTAGTCTGCGGTCTTCTTCAGTTACTTCATTGATATATTTTCCAGTTACTAGAGATGCTGTTAATCGATGTAAGTCAGCCCCCTGGCGATAGACTTGGCACATCTTTGTATCACCACTAAGCCGAGCCATAATTCGTAGTTCTATTTGGGAGTAATCGGCTTTGATAATTTTATAGCCAGGGGCAGCAATAAAGCAGCTACGAGCAGCTTCATCACGGGGAATATTTTGTAGAGGTGGTTTGCGGCAAGAAAATCTACCGGATTTTGCCCCTAATTGATAATAGTTAGGATGAATTCTCCCAGTTTTGGGGTGGATATGCTGGGGTAGTTTCTCGGTAAAAGTGCCGATAATTTTGGATAGACGGCGGTAATCTAGCAATGCTTGAATTATGGGATACTGTGCAGCTAAAGAAACTAATTTACTTTGATTAGTTGAGTTGATTTTAATACCAATAGCTTGTAGAGCAGCCAAAACTTGCTGAGGTGAATTCGGGTTTACTGCATCTGTCAGTTCTGGCAGCAATGACATCTGAGAACTAGCAATACGGAGTTGCTTGAGTTGGCTTAAAGCATCTGTTTTTTCAGCTTCTAGTTTTGCACCCAGTATCTGCCATCGGGACAAGTCAAATAGCATTCCGTTAAGTTCCATTTGAGCTACAACAGGCATACACTGAAATTCCAGTCGGGCAATATTGAGTAACTTTGCCTGCTTTAACTTGTTGAGGAGAATTGGGTAAAGGTCAAGCAATATGGCAGCATCTACGGCAGCATAGTGCAATTGAACCTTGGTAAGAGGTTTACACCAATCGCTGATTTGTTGAGTTTTATCTAGTTGAAGGTGTAGTAGCTTTTTAACTATATTTTGTAAGGATGAGCTTGTTTTTAATCCTGCGGTTAGAACTTTATAAGCAAGTTGGGTATCAAAGAATTGACCAGAGGGTTGAAGTCCTGCGAGTGTCAGAAATTGCCAGTCGAATTTGGCATTATGAGCAATTTTGACAGCAGAGTTACAAAGCAGTTTTTTGAGCAGTTGGCGATCGCTTTTGGGAATAGCTGGTAAATCTATCAGCACTACTGGATGGTTTGGTGCAGCTATTTGAATCAGTCTAATAGAATCAGTTAGAGGGTCAAGTCCTGTTGTTTCACAATCTATGGCTAAAACTTCTGCCTGAAACAGACCTTGGAGAGCATAATTAAGAGTTGAAACATTGGAAACAAGAGTATATTGTGGGGTAAAAATACTGGAATTATTTGTATTTATTAAGCCTGTATTCATAATGAATTAAATTTGAATTTATCACCTAGAAGCGATAGCTTGTATATCTAGCAACTTCAAAATATTTAGTTTTTTACAAAGATTTGAAAACCTATTAAAGAGAGGTAATACTATAGCGGTGTGCAGTTAAGGGAGATACAAAAACTTTGCTGGAAAGATTATACAGCAAGTACTTTTGTCTTCTCATCCGAGCGATAACCGCCATATCAATATTCCTCTCTTTATATGATTAACTGACTTGACACTTACCTGTTTTTGCAATGCTAGAATGCTGAATATTTTCTCGAACAGATGTAAAAGCAGTAGGAGCCAATTCTCTGATAATGGGTGCGACAATTTCTGGTGCCAGTTCTAAACGATGCTTAATCTGTGCTTGCAACCAGGCTAAAGGAACACTTTTACTGTTGACTTTTTGTTTGATAATTAAGTCAGGATTGGATTTTGAAGCTTTTTTTATGGCAGTAGCAATTTTTCTGGCTGTCCGTAAATCAATTTTGTCTACATCAATGCTAACAAAGTTATTTGGTTGAGGTTCGGGTTTTGATGTAATACGGTTAGTTGATTTATTTTGATTTTCCCAGTTGAGAGATTTCTTAATATCACTAGATTCAATGTGTGATTGTTCAGATGTTGTGTTGTTGGTATAGGATTCAACATTGAGTGTAAATTTATGCCATAAATGGACTATTCCCACAACGAAATCAACGAGCATCACAATGGCATATAAGGCTGTAATTCCAATGATGAGATGATTTAAAATCTCTTGAATTTCTTGAGTATTCATGATGACTAACTTGAAAATTTATGTTCATAATTAAAGAAGCGATCGCTTCCATTTAACAGAAAAATCCTCAGATGAAAATTTGAATAGACTGAGGATTTATGGAAAATTCAGAACAAGCTAATTTGCACAGTTGAATTTGATGAAGGTTTAGGAGTTGGAATGCTCTGGGTCGAATCTAAGTTAGGCAAGGCATTGACATTACGCTTACCCCATCCCTCTTGTGCTGCGTGTTTAACTATGCTGCGTCGAATTGACCTGCTAAGATAGTTGAATTCATTTTTTACCTGATTAAAATGAATGATGCGATTATTGCTGGCATTGCTCGTATCACCATCACCTATAAATTCATAAAAACTCTTGCAACCCTTTGGCAATTTATCGTATTTGGTTAAAACTTCATTACCTACCCAAAGATAAAGATCAGCGTAATCCCTATGCAGAGGTGCTTCGTAAGTTGCTGGCATCATGTAGGTAAGAACTTCTGTGGCTGTGCTGGAAACACCAACCTGATCCTGTTCGTATTCAGTGAAGATAAGTTCCAATCGCTCCTGAATACAAGCAAACTTCAGCCATTGGGGAATCGTATCACTCCAAGGACTGCGATGAATTACCAATGGCCCTGCAAGGTAGCGAACATGGTGTAGGGAAAATTCAGCTATTTCTAAAAGGCTTGCTAATAATTCTTTTGGTGTATTTAAACTTGCCAGAATTTGCAGCATTTTTCGGGTGTTGTCTGGCAGTTTGGTACTATTACCATCACTGATTTCTGCCATTACTTCTGGTGGAATCAAATTCATTTGCTCCATTTTTCATCTCGATATGAGCGCATCACCAAAAATAGCCAATCGGCTAAAAAATTAATGTCCAATAGGTGAAGGCTGATATTAGATAAATCTTTTTATGCTGGCATTGATACAGTTTTTTTAGGTAATGTCAATGAATAACGAACCCACAATTAACCAAAATCTTGATACTGACGACAGTAGTAATTATCAGTCTGGCAGTGGCTATCAATCTTTATGTTACGGTGTTGAGCAATCAAGTTCTGGAGATAGTAGTAATCCCTTGCAAACAGACCAATTTAGGGATGGTTATCAAGAGAATATTTTTGAAATCAATCTTGGGGATACACCTTACACTGAATCGGCTGCTAATCCCAATCCTCAATTATCAGGATATGGCTCTGGCTCAGGTTACAAGTCTAAGAAAAGTCAACAGTCAGCATTCCCGGAGCTAGAGTTATAAGTCATATTTTCACTCTCTTCCTATACCCCATAAGCAACAATTAATTGGGTTCTCATTCAATAAATTACTTTGCTTGTCGGGGTGTAGTTGCTGTCATTTTTAAACCTGAAATTATGAAGATACCAAAAGTATGGATATCTCTTCTGGTTGTCATTGCTTGTATTATTTATAGTATCGCCGCACAAGCTACAATCAACACATTTGGTGATGGCAATTTACCGACTCGAATTGTAGAAGTTGCAAATCCTCAGTCTCGACTACCTGCTACTAAAGTTTTGCTGCCAGACTGGAGCCGTATTTCTCTGGGCCAGCTACCAGGTATCAGTCAATCTGGTGCAATTGATGGCAGTCCCTACAGCCAGACACTAGGTTATGACCTGAGTCGTACTTGGAATGTGGGTATGACTCCTGACCAATATTTGAAGTTAGGAGATATCAGTGAAGCATTACAGGCAGAGGAGTTTTCTTTGCAGGCGATCCAGGCGATCGCTCTGGGCACAGTACCAGAGGCGAACACAGACATTAACAGTATAGATTTAAACAAAATTGCCTTGAGTGAATTTCCCCTGATTGGTGAGCAGACATTGAGCCATTTAGCTCAGGTTGTTCCAGAATTGGCTAAGACGCAAGTAAACAATATTATACCTGTTGCAACCTTACTAAAATCAAAGGGAATTGCTGCATCTAATTTAACACTAGCTCAGGTACTAACACAGTATGAAGTTGGGCAAATGAAGCTGGGACAAATCAACTTGTCAGAGTTTTCTATTTCTTCAATTCCTAACTTAGATGCAGTACAGCTACAACAATTTACAGGTTGGATGAATAGCAATGTTTCGGATATTCCTGGTTTGGGACAAGTACCTTTAGGATTAATGCCTAATCCCATCACTGAAATTGGTAGCTTGGTAATGCGGATTGATGTAGTTTATGGCCCAGCAGAAAACCGCCGTAACAATACGATTTCTGGTTCAGACGTGCAAGGGTTTTCTGTGCCTTGTACTGAAAAAGACTGCGCTTATTTAGAACTGGATGATTTGGAGAATACAGGTCGTAGCGATCACCTACGGTGGGCGTTCCGCCATCGCGGTAAGTTAGAAGGTAAGCAGTGGATTTCCGGTAAATACCAAGAAGTCGAGGGCGGACAGGGTATCCTGAAAGCAGTGAATAACGGTCGGGAACCAACAGGACGGCTACCGTTTGGTAAAGCTTTTAAGGTGGTGGTAATGGAGCCAGATGAAACCACTGATACGGTAGATACGGCTTTGTTCTTTCGGTTCTGTGCTTGGCGAATGGGTTGTACACCTTACTTTATTGGGCCTGTTCCTTTTTTCAGCTACAAGGTTAACTCTCTGATATTTGTAGGTAATTTGAGTGAACAGAGGACAAATACCGCATCTTTACCAACTGGAGCGACAAGAGAGCCTAAAGCTAGCATTACCAACCGTACTGGAGTAATAGAGAAGATTAATCCATGCACCTTTAGTAGTGCTAGTCAATCGATAACAGATCAATCATTCTCCGGTATTGATTTGCGATCGCTCTCAAATGCGATCGCGGAGATTGAGAGTGCTGGTAGCGGGGATTACAAAGCAGTTGGCATACATACCTGTGCGGATGGGGGTTTAAATTGTGGTCGCGCTCTCGGTCGCTACCAGTTTATGAGTTATAACCCCTATGCAGTGCAGTTAATTGCTGCCAAGCCTGGAGGTCAAGAGTTCCTGAGTCAAGTGGAGCAAGGGCATCAACCAACAGAGGCTGAACTATTTGAGTTTTTTCCTCCAGCCGACCAAGATAGGGCGTTTATGGCTGATATGGCTAACAAAATTCAAGTAACACAAGAGCAAATCGATCCGGCTACAGGACAGCCATTTACGGGCGAACGCCTAATTGAACGAGTGGCTCAAAAGCATTTTGGTGGTGATTATAGCAAAGTTGATGGAAATGGCTCAGATGCCCTCGGTCGTCTCAGTCTCAAAGATTACGGCAAAACCGCTTTAGCTAGTTATCGCAACAACGGTAATACCGATAATGGAACGCTGACCTGTTCTCCCAATGTAAATTCTAGCTACATCAGCACTGCTAAAAATACTGAAAATGGGAGGTAGAGTATGACAGATTTATCTAAAACCTCTATTACCTCACCCCATGAGATAAAAGAAATACTTGATACTGATACCAATTCAAAAATACACTTTGGGCAAACAGGGGAAGGAAAGGGAGTTTATTCTGACTCCGCCTCCCCTACTCAGTCTCAACCACTGAAGACAACTGCATATCAATTACCAGCACCGACTATGAGGGTACGCTACTGGATTCATTGGTTTCGCATTGGTTTGGGCATCTTTTTGTTGCTGTCGATTCTCATGAGCTTAGGGGGCTGTAGCTTAAATGCGGCAACCGTTACTTGGAACAAAGCTGCTAATGTTGTGCCTGATCATGTAATTGAACAGGTGATTGTAGAAAATACAGAGTTGAATGCCAAAGTATCTGCTAAAAATATACTGGCTTGGAGTGTGGAAGGAAAAGACGGTAGGTTCGCAGTTTTCAATTTGAATACGCCTGATGTCTGTGGTGCTTTGGGATGTCTGTATACTGGTTACTGGCTCAGAAAGGACAAACCAATTACTCAGGTATTCTTGAGTTACTTGAATCCCAATCTGCCACCAGGTAAGCATTTGTTGTCAGTGGGAGAGAATCGAGGTCAGGCATTACCGTGCATTAAGGTACTGCAAACCGAGCAGGAGCAGCTACGCCAATTGAATTTTTGTTTCAATGGCACTGGCTATCAACTTGCTGATAGTCAGCTTTTCACTAATAGTAAAAATTCCCAAAGTTGATAACTTGAAAGCTGGAAGAAAACTCTGCCATAGTCATCTTAGCTACGGCAGGGTATTTTCATCTAAAACCTCTACGAAATTTCCATTAAATTGGCATCTAGGTCAGTGGTGGATGAAGAGTGCTGTACGTGGGTAGCGGGGCGTTTAGCCCGTGCTGAGTTAAAACTTGGCCGCCCACAAGTGGAGTAACTGCCGTGCGGGGCATATACCAAGTACATAAGTACTGAGTGACTTTTAATCTACTCAGGACTCAGGACTCATGACTCATGACTCAGCACTGAGTAGTGGGTAGTTTACCAGCACAGACGCTATAGTTGCATTGGACTATTCCTCATCATCTAGTTCATCGTCTTCCTCCTCAAAATCATCATCGTCTAACTCAGCTTCCAAATCGTCGGTTTCATCGAGGAAGTCGTCATCGTCAATAAGTTGAATTTTGCGAGGTGGCTTGGTCGCTGGTTTGGATTTACGAACGCTTTGAGTTTTGTTCCTATTCTTATTTGGTGGCAATACTTCCACGTCTACAGATACCGATTCTCCTGGCAAAGCAGGTAGGGATTGAGGTTCATTAAAACCAGCGATCGCATCATGTTGTTGCCAAATTAGGGCTTTAGCTGCGGGTTGACCCAAATAAAATTGAGACAGATTTTCAACGGTGGGTTTGGTATAGTCTACAGTCTTACAACAGTCGTGTTTATTCTTACCTTCACCTTCTTTGACAGCTTTGAACTCGACTGACAGCACACCTAAGCTACGCCACCTATCGCTTTTGCCGCTAAATGGCACTTGGAAATAGTCAGCAAAGGTTTTCTCCAAAGAACGGTAAAATTCCTCACGCACTGACTTAAAACTCCAGAGAGCTACATTCTTAAAGCGGACAACAACAGGAGTAGTATGCAGGGGTTGATTATCCTCATCCAGAAACACCAGTGCATGTTCTGAACACACATCCATTGTTTTCTTGTCAAGGTTATGCTTGTATTCATCATAAAGCCCAACAAAAGAACCACCTAAGTCTTCAACATCTGATTTATAACGGATATACTCTGGCACAAAAGCTAAAACTAGTAACCGTGCTTGAGTAATTAAGAGTCCAGTAACATCTTCAGTTAGAGTGACAATGGTTAGGTCGTTTTCATCAGGCATATCAAGCCAGCCAGCCTTTTCTAACTGGTCTTCTGGAATCAGAAGTCCGGCGGGTTTGTCATTAACGACAATGCCGTAAGGCAGTAACGGTCGTCTAACTTGGTTATAACTGTCGCTGAGAAGTTCTGGGTCAATATCGTCAATATCAAGGTCTGACAATTGAGTGTTAGGAGCTTTAGACTTAGCTTTGGGATTAGAAGCAGCAGTTTTGGCAGTAGATTGATTGGAGCGATTAGAGTTGTTTGAAACCCTAGATTTAACCATTGGACTACATAAATATGATTGCCCAACGCATGAGGCGTTAGCCTCAAAACTTATTTACCAACCGTTGTTTATGAGGCAATTACTCTCCACCACAGATTTAAATTACGCCATAAAATAAAGTATCTTGAATGCTAATTTACAAACTAGCGAAAATATATATGAGGATGAAAGGAGGTTAATCATGAAATTATCACCACTATATATACAGTGGGAGCAAGAGGCTCAAAAGCAAGGGCAACGTATGGTTGTAGAAAATTTACTAACAGTTCGATTTGGTACGCTAGATGAACAATTAGCCACAATTATTCAGCCTATTCTAGAGTTACCTTCACGCATCGTATGCTTCTTTACTGTTGCAGTTATCGAATCTCTCCCGTGAGGATGTATTGGCCAGGTTTAACAGCAATCATTCATAAAGCTGTTATGTATCTGACACTCCTCTAGAAATAGAGTTTCTAACACCTCTAAAAAAATGTCCAA